>NZ_QUHG01000012.1:0-85450 GCF_003479505.1 Roseburia sp. AF15-21
GGTTTGATCATATTTTTTTGTCTGCGTCAAATAGTATTCGTATTGTACCTTTGCCTGTTGCTCTAAAGCGATGAGCTGCTTTTCATAATAGTTCTTTTCATCTGCCATTTTAACAAAATATAAAAGGTATAGATCTGCCAGAACAATACACCCCATATTGACTGCACATAAATAATTTTCTTCTCCATTTTTAAAATTCTCTACAATTACACCCATGTTAATCAGATTGTATAGGAGTATAATTCCATACATGATGTACCTTGTCTTTGCATAAGGAATATCGCTCTTTTTCACAAACCTGTTTATGAATGTATAATACAAAAAAATAAGTATTACTTTTGAAAATGTTACCTCAAGGCAGTAAAGCATCGTTTCATTCACATTTTTTATATCTGCTGCCTGCAAAATACATTGTAAAAGAATCACTCCTAATGATTCACAAACAGACATGCAAAATACCAATGCCTCACATTCAATGATACGTCTTAACGGTTTATCCATATCCTCATAATACAGAGCATATGCTATTATCCCCGTCAACACGCCCCAGACCACCAAATTTAATATGGAATGATTGAGCATATTGATACAGGTTGTAAAAATCACTGTGACAGCCTCGATCACAATATATGCATATCTATTTTGACTGCTCCTTTTATACTTTCCATTCATAAACTGGAACAGTATGTTACTTATGATAAAACAGGAAAGAGCATTACATAATATCAGTAAAATCGTATTCATCGTTTCTCCTATGAATTTTTCTGCAAAAATTTATTTACTTCTTCTCTAAAATCGCTGCTTCTCTTTTGCGCAATCTGGAGTTCTTTTCCATTATCCATATAAATGGTAAAGCCTTTTATTTTTTCAATATGCCTTAAATTAACCAGATTTCCTCTGCAATTCACAACAAAATCATAGGGCTGCAGTTCCTCAACCAGTTTTTCAAAAATGCAGTCATACTCATATGTGATATCAGACAACGCTATCAGTACTTTTCTTGATCTTTTTATGTATTCAAAATATAAAATGTCCCTGAGTTTCAATTTAATCGACAGATACTCTTTCCCATTGCTGTCCGTCACTTTATAAAAATCCTTTTCTGCTCCGGTATCCGGCAGTTGATCCAGCAGTTCCAACATCTGCGTTTCCAATTTATCATATTCCAATGGCTTACATAGAAATGAAAATGCGTGAACTTCGTTAATGACCTGCATACAATATTCTTCATAACTCGTAATATACACTAATTTCACATCCGGAAATTTTTCTTTCAATGTTCTCCCCAGTTTAATACCATTCAGTTCTTCCATCGAAATATCTAAAATTCCGATATCAATGTTGCTGATATTTTCAAGCATTTGATTTGCAGACGCAAATTGCTCAATATGATAAGCAATCTTTTGACTTGTAAAAATCTTATGCAGCATAGTCACTGCACACTCAAGATCTGCTATATCGTCATCACAGACAACAATTTCCAGCATAGCACTCACCTTCTTTCTCATTTATATATCGGCTCAATCTTTATTCTGTTTCAAATCTCACCTATAAAAGATATCACATGAAACAAAATATTACGGTATTTCTTCACCAAATACAATTTTTTAACACGAAATACGATTAAAAAAAAGCATTAAACCATTTACCCCTGTTAATACACAAAAGCACTGTATCTCAAACTCTTTGAAATACAATGCTTCCCTGCATTTTCTATATCGTCATGTTGATATTATTACTTTACTATCCTGCACACTCTCTGGGAGTGACTGTATCTATCAAAAAAGAAGCCAGCAGTTTATTCACGCACTACTGACTTCCTATATTATTCATTTTATTTACTTCGCTGCGTCTCAGACAAGTTTTCCATCTTTAAACACAATCTCTTTTATTTCTTAATATGCTTAAAAAGTTTCGTAACAAACAAGGCTTTCAAGAATATAGTGTTTTTTCACTTCTTTTCCTAATTTTACACCCCAAAGCTCATCCTACATTGTAGTTAATCCCTTTGTGTGATAAATCAGAAAATGTGAATCGGTGACAAGCATCCATTCCCGCTGACAAAATCAGTATTTTCAGTCCTGCTTCGCTGACAAATTTGTCACTGAAATTACAATTCTGCATGAAAAAAGCGGCAATGAAACTATCTTCATTACCGCTAAAAATGAGCGTCTCCTATAGGAATCGAACCTACAATAGAGTCTTAGGAGAGCTCCAACTTATTGTCACTCTCTGTCAATCTGAGGTAAGGTAAACCCATATGGGACACTATTAAAAACTGTTTCCGATTCAATTTGAGTTATTCTGAATACCCCCTCTGTCAAGCTCTGTAAAGCTCTGAAAGTTAGCTGATTGTTTGCTCCAGCTAATAATTGGGGAATGCCTTGATATTACCATCGACATCTGTTATATGACCACCATGCTTCGTACGTTCGATCATGGTAAACAGTATTCAATTAAACTTCCTATCGAAAGCACAAGATATTTTCTTGTCTATAAATAATATAACGCATACGAGACGGTTTGTCCATGCGTTTTTGACTGGCTACTTTGATATTTTCAAAGCAGCTTCGAAGTTGCTTCAAAGTTTTTTTTCAACTTATACCTTCAATTCGGTTGGATGCTCCCGTGCTCTGAATTAAAGCAACTTCTAAGAGTGTTTTCAATTCATCTACATTGGCTTCGAGAAATAATTCCTGTCTGCCTTGTGTTCGTGTATGCTACCAACCATTTGAATTTAAAGATTCATTTATTGATTCATTTGAAACTTTATTTGTATTATTATTCCGATACTTATTTCTTATATCGTTGCGAATCGTTTTTCCACTAAAATTACACTATTTTTTCACTATTTTTCATTACTTCATCGTCTTCGCCAGTGAATTGAGCAATGCCCGCATCTCTGGATTTGCCAACACTTTTGCCAGAAGTTCCGGATCGACTTCATCAGCAACAGTTGCATTATTATTTCCCTGTTGTACATGCATCTGTGGATCCAGATTCTTTTTCTCATAAAACGCTTCTTCAAAAAGCTCTGCATTTTTTCTTCTGTCATCATCCAGAATATGAGAGTACACATCCGTAACCATATTGACCTGAGCATGACCGGAATCACCCTGTACCGCCTTGATGTCTCCACCATTCAGTTTCAGCTTATAAGTAACGCTGCTATGACGAAAGCTGTGAAATACAACCGGTGGGAGATTATAGTCCTCGATCAGTTTCTTTAAAGGACCACGGATTGCTCCATCTCCGAGAGGAAGACCAAAGGTACTTGCCATAACCAGGTTATAGTCCATATATTCATCACCAAGAATTTCTTTCATTTCATCTTGCTCAGCTTTCCAGTCTACTAGCATATTAGCGACACTCTTTGGTAAGAATATCTTACGCACACTGCTTTCTGTCTTCGGTGTTTTCAAAATACGGACCGTAGAATTCTTCTTATGATTTGTCGGAAATACCAACAACACATCTTTTCCATCCAATGCATTCAACGATTCTTTTCTTATACGCTGTGATTCTTTGTTGATGAAGACATATGCACGGTTTTCTTCAATTGCCTCAGGAGAGATATCTACACAATCCCAGGTAAGACCAAGCAGCTCACCAAGTCGCAGGGAACATGAGAAAGATAGATTAATTGCGAGCTTTAATCGTTCATCTTCACAGACACTGAGTGCATACATCAATGTATCCGCTGTCCAGATGTCTCTTTTTTGGGATTTATGTTTTGGTACAGTCGCATGAGTACAGGGATTCTTCTCCATCAGTTCCCATTTCACTGCCTGTTCAAAACAGTTCCTGAGCAGCTTATTAACATCCCTGACCGTACTGGACGATACAAATTCATTTCGACTGGTTTTATTTAATGGATTGATAACGGCACGCCTCTTCAAAAGACTCTGATAATATCTTTCGATGAATCTGGTATTAATCTCTGAGAGTTTCGTATCACCAATGATCGGAAGAATATAGTTATTGATAAGAGAGACATTTCCTTCATATGTAGAAAGCGCCCAGTTTTCTTTGCCATAAAGTGCAACATATTCTGTAATAAGCTCGTCCAATGTTTTGCATTTACGGACGACAAATGATCCCATCTCTTTTTTATATTCAATTTCTTTTTTTCTTCTTTTAGCTTCGGCTTTTGTTTCATAGGTTTCCCATTTCTGTTTTCTCTCGCCTTTTTCATTCGTATAAGAATAGATTACATTGAATTTTCCGTTTCGTTCTCTTATTGATGCCATATTATTGCATGCTCCTTTCCAAATCTCTTTGTTCCATCCAGTCCTCAAATTCATCCCGAAGGATCCTAACCCGACTGCCAACTTTTATTACTGTGAACTTTCCTTTATCCGCCCACTTGTTGATCATGCTTCTGCTGACCTTTGCCAGATAGGAAGCTTCATCAAAAGTAAGATACTTTATATTTCCATTGCTTCCTCGTATTCCGGTTTGTGATAATTTCTTCCGCCGGAAATTAGCCAGGGCAATATTTTGTTCCTGTGCAAGTTCTTCATAATCATTCGATGGATCCAGCTTATAACGGTCCTGACCTTCCAGGAATTTTTGAAAACTCTCTTTTGTGATTCTTTTCTTTTCTGCAATCACAACGAATTCAAAAAAATGGCTATACTTTGGATTATCAAGAATTGTATATACCGAGCTTCTGGTTGTTCCAAGCAACTGTGCCATCTCCGGCATCGTAATAGTTGCATCTTCCAGAAGAGCGTCTTTTTCTCTGTCTTCCTTTGTTCGATACCGGGACTGGCTTTTATACCAGTTCTGAAAGGATTCTTTTGGTATTCGTTTCCAGTAATCGACAATAACAGCTTCCATTTGATTTTTCTTGAGTAAATCATAAACAAGATACTCATCAACACCCAACAGATCCGCAACTTCCTTAACGGAATAGGACCAGGATTTTAATTCTTTCCCTGGTTCTTCTCCGGTAACTTTATGGTATTTAATCTGATTGGCGTACCATTTTTCAAAGCTGGCAATATTGATTCGTATCTTTCCGGCAATCTCTTTAGATTCAAAAACATTTTTATGCACCAGCCAGTATCGATCTGTCTTTTTTAATCCCAGCAGCTTTCCCATTTCCGGCACGGTCATCCAGGTTCTCTTTTGTGTCGAACGCCGTTTGTAAGGACTGTCTTCTGATATCTTTGAAATGATTTCTTCAACATCGTCCATTTCCGGAACTTCTTTTTGTTTCATAATCGCTGTTGCCATTTATTCTTCACTTCCTGTCTTTTTAGTGTTAGTATTTTTTCTTATATCATATCTCAAATCCAGATAAAAATTTAGGATGTCGATTGCAGAAAAAATCTGCCTGATCAACACCCTGTTTTTTACTGTTCCAAGTTATCGAGCCAGTCATCGAAACTCTTCTTTGAGATACGATACTTTCCGCCATCCAACTGGATCCACCGGAATTCCTTTTTCTTTAAAAGGTTATAAATAGTAGGTCTGCTGACTCCTAAGATTTCCTGTAACTCTTGAACTGTATAACATCTTTTCTCTGACATTTCTTTATCCTCTTTTCTTTGAAATATGAAAAAAAATTATTCCTTCATATAACGAAACGCTCAGAGCATGTTTTACAGTGGTCAAAAGCAAATTTTTTTACTTTTTTTCCTACGAGTCTTCTTGCGAGTTTTTTAATACCACTCGTAACATTAAATTTTTCAGTAAAGAAAAAGAGCATATGGAATTGAATCCATACACTCTATGATTATTGGAACTTTATTTCATTTTTAATTCAACAAACTTTTGTTTATTTCGTTCTTAAGTTCATCTTTATTCTCGTATGTTCTCACTATCGGAATCGTACTCTGTCTGTTCTACATAATCTGCGGAACAGTCTCGTTTATACGGATAAAAAATAAACTGAGCCACGGCTGTTCCAACATGAAATCAGCCGTGGCCTTATTTATATCATTTCACTCTTTTTTGAAATAGAACAACACCACAGCAACAACTCAAATCGACTTAAAATTCCAGACTATTCGCATTCAGCAATACTTCAACGAAACCACAATTTTCTCTCCATTTTCATAGTCACAAACAAAACGACTGTCTGATTGTTTTGTCAGTAAAAAGAAGCTTTCATTTGTTTCGAGATTAAACTGTGTGGCATTTTCCGTTGTTTCTGCTTTTGCTTTATCGAAGCATTGCTGCCGTTTAACCTTCAACATTCCTACCTGCTTCGCTGTTAAGTCATACACATCTTGTCTGCCAATATTCTTTTCTATGTTGTTGGTCTGCATCACAGACTCCAGATATTCCACATACCCCTGCGGAAGTAATTCGTCCGCAGGGATTATCAATTCTTTCGTGTCTGAACATCGTATTTTCTCTATCAGCGTTCCTATGATTTGAGGTGAAAGCACCAGAATATCGTGATTACCTGTAATACGGATTGAATATTCACACATCAATTTTCCATTCCTCTTAATCTTTCTACAAGTGCTTCTTTTGAAAAGCTATGCATTGATACAAGGGTAATCAAAAGCGGTACAGCAATCAGTACAAGCGTATATGCAAGGACAAATACTGTTGGGAATTTGAATGAGATATAAAATGCTCCTCCATTATAAAGTAAATGTGTAAGCACATATCCTAACAGCGTTCCGATTGTCATCGTTACAGCCACAGCCACAAACACTAAGAGCAGGCTTTCTCCTAAAAGCATCTTTCGTATTTGACCTTTTGACATACCAATAGATTCAAGCATTGCAAGCTCCTGTTTACGGGTAACAATATTGGTAATCAGTGTATTCATCATACTTAAAATACTGAACATCATAATAAAAATCGCCAACCCGCTGATTGTTCCGAATATTGTATTTGCTGTTTGGGCGTAAGCCACTTTTCTGTCGGCGTATGCTTCCAAAGATAGCTCTGCCCTTTGAGAAATCATTTCATTTAATGCTGCACCAACTGTGCTTTCCTTTTCTGTATCAACCGATATAAGAAGGTGGGCATTTAGGCTTTCATATGGAACAAATTTTTTCACAGCTTCCTCCGGCATAACAAACCAACCGTCTAAACTACTGTTGTCCAAAGTATATTGTTCATTTAACAGACCAAGCACCGTAACTTCTTTTTCTGCCATTTTATTACCGTCATAATAGTGAAGTGTTAGAGTATCCCCAACGCAAAACTGCCAACCATAGATTTCCTGCACATTTGTATTATCTGCAACAAGGACATAATCACCTGACATTAGTTTGTCATAATCAGCAGTTCCTTCTTCAATGTATTTCTTGATTTCTGTTGTTTCCTCTTTGTTCATCGGATAAATATAATCATTATTGTCGTATTCATCCTGTTGTGGAAAATCAAAACTTACACCGAGGCTTTTCAGTTCTTCTACCTTTTCCACCCCATCTATGGCAGAAATATCCTCTACCATTTGTTCTGTTATAGGTGTCTGTGCCTGCATTCCACTCATACCGTTTTCATTCAGTTCAACGGCAGCATCAGAATATTTGATATGGAACTCTGCTTCTTTCCATATACCCTGCCTTGCATAATTATCTTTATCAAAAGAGGTCATAAATGTCGCCGCTGTCATAAAGAGAATACCACCAAGAGCAAGAGAAAGCATTGTGATAACCGCTTTCTTTTTATTCTTAGAGAAGTTCATCATACCTAATCCAAGTGGCGTAAGGCTGCGACACATCTTATTGTTTGCCGTCTTTTTCATATCGTCCTGTGCTGTATAGCGAAGTGCTTCCATAGGCGATACCGCAGCGGCTAACTTTGCAGGCTTATGAACGGAAATCATCGTAATGACATAAATGACTGCAAACACTACAACCGCCATGATCAAGGTATTGATGATACTAAATCCTGATGGAATAATAAAGTATCCTGCAATTCCGCCAATCAAAATACCGATAGGGGAAGCATACAGAAACAATCTGCGTCCTTCTTTTGATACCAGTTTTTTCATCTGCTTTTTCGTCATACCGATAGTGCGAAGCTGACCAAATTGATGAATTTTGCCGATGACGGATAGGTAGAATACACCGTAAATAACCAAAATACAGGCAAGCAGGATCACGATACCTATCAAACCATATTTTAATACATCCTGTGTATCCACAGATAAAGAGTCCAGGAATGCTTTTGATGGGCTGACATATTTTCTTTCAATACCTGCGTCACTTCCGATTAAATACATCGCTTCTTTGCAATCCTCGGAACGCATTGTTGTCGCACCGTACAGCTTTGCATAAACCTCATAAGATTCGTCCTTTAACTGACTGCCACTTTCAGCATAGCTTTGTGAGAAAAACGCCGCAAACTGTTTGGCATTTTCTCCGCCCTTCAAAAGACCTGTAACCGTAAAGGTTTCTGTATTTCCATCATAAAAATTCAAGGTAATCTGACTGCCGATACTCGCATCAATGCCCATTTTTTTTAGCATAGCACCTTGTACTGCGATTTCGTTTTCCTGTACAGGTAGCTTACCGCTTTCTAATTCTCCGATTTGAATTTTATCGGACAGCTCACTTACATAATACGGAATAACCTCAAAGCCATCCATTTCAGAAGTCGTTCCCATTTTAACCTGAATTTGATATGCAATTCTTTCATCATCCTTTAAGGTTTCTACCTGTTCATTTGTAAGATTATAGTAACCCACTTCCTGTGCGTGGGAGAGTCTTCTCTGATTATCCTCCTGCTGACCGACAGCATACATAGAAATTGCCATTAAGAGAGCCGCCGCCAAAACAATGGTAATCATCACAAAGATGTTACGCATACGGCTTGATTTTAGGCTCTGCTTTGACATCAGAGAAATCATTTTTGCCGTTATCTTTTTATTGTTCATTCCGACTGCCTCCTTACTTTGCTATTTTGCCATCTTCAATGCGTATTCTCACATCCGCCTTTTCAGCGATTTCAGGGTTGTGGGTAATCATCACGATAGTCTGATTAAACTTTTCGCTTGTCATCTTCAAAAGGTCGATAACCTTATCGCTTGTACGGCTGTCAAGGTTTCCTGTCGGCTCGTCGGCTAAGATGATAGCAGGCTTTGATACCAACGCACGGGCAATCGCTACTCGTTGCTGCTGACCGCCCGAAAGATGGCTCGGATAGTTAGAAAGTTTCCCGTCAAGTTCCAAGAAACGCACAATCTCTTTCAAAAATTTCTTGTCCTCGGTTTTTCCATCCAAACGAACAGGAAGCACGATATTCTCATACGCTGTAAGATAAGGGATTAAATTATAGTTCTGAAAAATAAAGCCGATACGCTGACGGCGGAACACCGTAAGCTGTTCTTCTGTAAGTTTTTCAAGGCTCTTATCCTCCACCTGTACACCACCGGAAGTAGGGGTATCCAATCCACCAAGCATATTGAGTAAAGTAGATTTACCACTGCCCGATGTACCAATAATGGCAACAAATTGACCATTTTCTACGGAAACATTTACATCATCCAGAGCTTTGACAAGGCTCTCGTCTTTACCATAGTATTTTTTCAAATGGGTTGCGTTTAATATTGACATAGTAATTCCTCCTTGATTTGTACCACTTGATATGCCCATCATATTCCATTTTAATAAAGATACAATAGCAGACGCAGTTTCTAATATTCAGAACGCAAAATCTAATATAAGCATTTAAAAAGCCTGCTGTCCGTGATAGACAACAGGCTCATAAGCCACAACATATTATGGGATTGGTATTAAGATTTTTAAGGTGAATTTCTCATTCTCGCATTTGATAGTCAGCTGCCCATCATATTTTTCTGCGGCTTTTCGCATATTAGAAATGCCGAAACCGTGAAGAAAATCATCACTTTTAGTAGTTCTCTGCTTTGTGTATTCTCTGTTTTGTAAACAACTATTTTCAATCAGTACGGAAAAGAAGTTTTGTACCCGTCCTGCTTTCACAAGTATCGCCCTCTGTTCTTCAGGAAGTTTTTCACTTGCTTCTATGGCGTTATCAAGTCCATTCCCGAAAATGGTACTAACATCCAAAGGCTCAATAAAATCTACACCATTAAGGTCTGCGGTAACAGATAATGCAATATGCTTTTCTCTTGCCGTTTCTGATTTTTCTTTCAAAATGATGTCAAGAATATCGTTCCCCGTATGCTCATAGTCCTCATACATTGCCACCTGCGATTGCAATTTTTCAACCATTTCTGCCGTTTCGGGAGAATTGATCTGCCGTTGCAAGACAAGCAGATGATTTTTCATATCGTGGTAAACGGAGCGTACCTTCTCCTCATCTTTGAGTTTTTCCTGATAGTAAGCAAACTGCTGTTGAAGCTGTGCAATCTGCATTTTGTCTTTCTGTTCCTGTTCGCGAAGAAACATCGTATTTTTAGAGTATAGAAAAACAATAAGAAAAATCAATATAAAAATTGTCAGACTGAAAAAAATAAGTATATGTGGTATTTTGCTTAAATTCAAGACATTATAAACGCTGAACATCAATGCAGCAAAACCTATCATAAAAACTGTTGATAAAACTGCACAATCATTTGCCTTGATTTTGTACTTAAAGTTTTTTAATACCTCATAAATGATAATCAGTGAAACAATACGAATAGCAATTGCAATAACATACACTTCCCAACGTAGAATATTTTGACAATCTATCACGACCAAAAGCATATTATTGAATATAAACTTCGAGACTGGATAGACAAATGCCTCCACTAAAAAAATACAACAGATAAACCAAATTTCTATAGCAATAACAGTTTGGTAAATGGACTCTTTGTAACTGACTTGCAATACTATGAAAGCCACGATAAAAATGATTGGCATTTTGAACGCACCAAGCCCCGAAAACCAAGTTAATATCCAAGTAACCATGAACATTATAATCGGCGGGATATATTTACATAATGATGTATGAAAGCGAGACTCCTTCAGTAAAATCCCACTGATAATATACAGACAAGCCATTTCTACTACTGTACTTAATATATCTAAGCATTGATAAACCCACATTTTATTGCACCTCCAACACTTCCGTTAGTGTGCCTATAAAATCCAAACAATAATAAAGTCCCATTACAGCATATCCCCCCAGAAGTCCGTCAGTTTCATCATAAAGTCCTTACGCTTCGGCTGGCTGATTGGAATACGCTCTCCTGTGGTCATCACAAGTTCCAAGCTCTCCACACTTTTCACATAAGCCATATTGACCACAAAGCTCTGATGCGGGCTGGCGAACTGCGGCTGTGCTAAGAGAAGGGCGGATACTTCTTTCATATTTTTGTAGATTATCTGCTGTTGCCCCTCAAAATGAAGCATAACATTTCTCTTTTCGGTTTCTGCATAGCAGAGATTTTTATACAGCACCTTATACTTTCCATTATCGTTCTGAAAGCTCATATATGGCTCGTCTTTTCCTTGATAACGGGCAAAATAGCGGTCAAGCTCCATTTTTAAGACGCTATATTTCACAGGCTTTAAGAAATAATTGACTGCACCGTACTCATAACCTCTCCATACATATTTCTTCAAAGAGGTTAAGAAAATAAGCCCAACGGTGCTGTCCATCTCGCGAATTTCCTCCGCTGTCTTTAAGCCGTTTAGCTTTTCCATCTTTATATCCATAAAAATCAGGTCATAATCTGACCTGTATTCCTGCAATAACTCGATGCCGTCGTGATAGATAAAAAAGCAAAACTCTTTATTCGTTTCAGCAGCATACATTATAAGATTTTCTTTCAGCTCATCAATGAGCGTTTCTTCATCATCACAAATCGCTATGTTAAACATTTCTGTACCTCTTGTTGTTATATATCCTCCGCCTGAATAGGCTTTTTTTACACTATGCAAATTGCTATATTATATCAAAATCTAAAGAATGAAGTCAATATTCACCCAATGACTTGTTTATGTAGAACATAAACAAATCTGCTGGCTTTTTAATTTTATCTGCAGATATATTCCCCTTAAGCAGTGGGTCTTCGATGATTCCCATTCTCCCAAATATCAAAAATTCAAGATTGATAAGCTCCCAAAAATAATCTATTACGAAAAATGGGATTACAAAGACTACATTCCTTACCTCGAATGGAAGTATGGCAAGAAAATCAAACCTGTCAGCCGCCGTTCTGAATGTGATATTGATGACAACTGTAACCAAATAATATAGGCTGGTATAGCCATATATGGGGTTAAAAAGCAGGATAATGTCGCTCCTGCTAACATTATAACAGTCCATATGAAGCACTGATTTCTTATATCACGAGAGATCTGAGCTTTATCATACATTGCCTGTTCTTCTTTAGAAAATGAATTAAATCCTGAAACATATTTAGTTGCTTTTTCCTTAAAAATCGCAAATAACACACCTATAATTACAAATGGTATAACCAAAATTATACATGACCAAAATCCTATATTCATAATACATACCTCCTCTTAAAATACCAATTTCTCTGTTTCAAAAACTGGAATTTATCGTCTTGTTCCATTCTTATCAAAATTCTTTTTTAATGCTATTTCTGTTGGGAGAATAGATCCAATTAAAGGAATAAGTTGAACACCACAAATAATTCCTCCTATACTCCCAACACAATCTTCATTTTTTCCAATTACTAAAAGCATGAATATTACTGTTATCGGCAACATAACCATTCCACAGACATACCAAACTTTACCACAATATTTATGAGCAAATTCCCATGTGTCTTTGTTCTTCATAGACATCGAAGTCCGATATCCAAATACTGAATTTATTTCCTTTGGAGCCTTTTTCATAAAATATCTTCCAAAACCAATCATCGTAAATGGAAGAAGCAAATCCATAATCAACATAAAAATCCAAAACCCCATTGTAAACCTCCTTTACTACAGCTCCCGATTTTACTTTGTAATCATAACAAATTTTCTCCACAACTACATCCTTTATGCTTTTCTCTTTTTTTCATTCTATCACAAGCTCACCATTAATCATCATTTTTTTTGATATTTTTTCTTTTCCCCCACTGTAAAACAGCCTCTGAGCGTTTCGTTATATAGAGGGGTACACATACAGAGCAAGATCCACCCATGTTTAACGGTATTGCCATTTGGCCTCCCGTCAACCTATGGGTTTTATCTTAATGGGGATCTCCCCATACCCTCTCAATAACAGACGTTTCACTTGTCTGTTGGTTCCACCTAAAGGTGTTCACAGCACTATTTCTAATATCGGAAGGGACAGCCGATATTGAAATACGTGGACTCCCGGTGGGAGGAATAGTCTCAGCGGAAGGAGGAGTATGAGAACAAAAAACAAAGATAAAGAACTGAATCACAGACATTTTATAGGATTACGTCTTACAGATGTCGAACTTGATTTATTAGCTCAAGGTGCAGCTTGTTTGTCCATTAGCCGATCAGAATATCTGAGAAAACTACTACTTGAAAAGCAAATCAATCACCAAATTGAAGTTGTTGCAGACATGAACGATCTCAGAAAACTGGTCAGTGAATATGGAAAAATCGGATCGAATCTCAATCAGATTGCCAAGCATTTTAACAGCGGTGGCAGTCAGTCACGTGCTATAGAAAATGAAATCCATCAGTGCATCACTGACTTATTCCTACTGAGAAAAGAGGTACTGAAACTGGCAGGTGGTATGAATGGCAATCGTAAAACACATTAAAAGCAGAAATGCAAATTACTCAGCTGCTATCAATTACCTTCTGTTTGAACATGATGAAAAAACCGGGAAAAAGATTGTAGATGAATCCGGTCGAAGCATCTTGCGAAAAGAGTTTTATATGGATGGACTGAACTGTGATCCGATGTCTTTTGACAAAGAATGCGAACTGACAAATGCTCATTTTCATAAGAATAAGAAACGTGAAGACATCAAAAGTCATCACTACATTATCAGCTACGATCCAGCCGATGTTACAGAAAACGGTCTTACCGGAAAGAGAGCACAGGCAATCAGTTTGGAACTTGCAAAGCAGATGTTTCCCGGATATCAGGCACTGGTAGTTACTCACACCGATGGCCACAATGAATCCGGAAATATCCATACTCACATCGTTATCAACAGTGTGCGAAAGACTGCAGTGGAAAGGCAGCCATATATGGATAAACCACATGAGGAAGCCGCCGGTTACAAGCATCGTTCCACTGATAAATTCATGAGCACTTTTAAGAAAACTGTCATGGATCGATGCCAACAGGAAGGACTTCACCAGATAGATCTTCTTGCTCCGGCTGAAAGAAAAATCACGCAGAAAGAGTATCAGGCACAGAAACACGGCCAACAAAAACTTAATGAGATCAATCAGAAAATCATCGAAGATGGTCTCAAACCAACATCCACCGTGTTCCTTACACAGAAAGAATATTTACGAAATGCGATTGATGAATGTGCTGCCACATCCAATAGTTTTGATGAATTCCAATCTAAACTTCTGGAACAATTTCAGATCTCTGTGATTGATCATCGGGGCAGATACAGCTATCTTCATCCTGATCGACAGAAGCGGATTACTGAACGTGCACTGGGAACACGATACGGAAAAGAACACCTGGAACAGACCTTCTTACGCAAGGATCCATTGACCATTCTCTACGTCAGATCTCACCTTCGCCTGGTTGTAAATCTCCAGACAAATGTGAAAGCAATGCAGAGCCCGGCTTATGCTCATCGGGTAAAACTTTCTAATCTGCAGCAAATGGCAAATACCATTATCTATGTGCAGGAGCATGGATTTGATACGCAGTCAGATTTGAAAAATACACTACTTGCAGCAAAGCAGGAACTGAAAGAAATGCAGACACAGTTTGCTCAGCATCGGTCCAATCTAAGGACTCTCAACGATCAGATCCGCTACACCGGACAGTACTATGCAAACAAGGAAGTTTATTCCCAATTTTCAAATGCAAAGTATAAAGGAAAGTACCGGAAAGAACATGCGAAAGAAATTCAGAAATATGAAGAAGCCAGAGATTGGCTGAGATCCTTTTATCAGGATGGAAAGATGACAAGCCTAAAAACCCTGACTTTACAAAAAGAAAAACTGCAACAGCAGATAGCTTCCGAAGAAGAAGCAATAAGCAGCTTGAAAGAAAAATTAAAAGATCTGGACACTGCCGATCAGAATGTTGATGCCATTCTTCAGATGCAGATTCCAGAACCAGTGAAATCAAAAACCAAAGATCTCGAACGATAACTATTACAAAACAAAGGAGGAACTATCACATGACACAAGAAGAATTTAATGTTGTATTTGAACTTCAGATGAGAAAGTGTGCCGATATTCTGGCACATAAAAAGAAAGAATATACCGGTGATAATATTGACCGCCTCAGTGCATTCAAGATTGCTGCCGCTTTACAGAACTGTGATCCAAAAGCAGCACTGACCGGCATGATGTCGAAACATGTCGTATCCCTTTACGATATGTGTTATTCCACTCTGTTACATTTTGACATGGAACAGTGGGATGAAAAAATCACAGACTGCATCAATTATCTGATCCTTTTAAAAGCTCTGGTAAAGGAGGAACAGGCCTATGGATCACATTGAAACAGCTATCTTAAACTGCTATGGAATCCGGGAAGCAGAACAAAATATGGTCTTTGCTGCCAGGCTCACACAACACGGTCATACGATTCAGAGCATAGCAGATCTGATGGACCTTTACCATCAATCCTACAGTCAGAAGACCGTAGAAAACATTGCGGGGCTTCCACATCCAACCGTACAGAAATTCATGGTCATTACCGTGGCTGTTGTTGGTGCAAGCAGACGCTTCCTGGCACAGATCACAAGGCATCAGAACGAAGTAAAGTACATGAGTGCATCTCTGCAGTACAGCAATTATTCCGGTCACGCTGCATTTGCTATTCCATATGGGATCATGAAAGCAGATAAAGAAATCCAGGATATTTACAAAAAAAGCTGTCAGTCAGATCTGGACCACTATACAGAACTCTGTGCCTTAGGCATTGATCATGATTCAGCCGGATATGCCACACCTCAGGGACTTCGAAACGTACTGATCATCAGTGCAACGCCTTACCAGTGGAAGCATATGATCGGTCAGAGAACCTGCAGAAGAAATACGGATGAAACAAGGATTGTGATGCTACAGATCTGGCAGAGATTGTACAAATTAAGCCCGATTCTTTTTGCACCGGATCTGACCGGTCCATTCTGTCAGAGAGGAAACTGTATGGAAAAACAGATGTCCTGCCAGAATCCTATTTCAAAACTTTGGATACCGTCAGATATCTTAAAAGCAGATTATCCATTGCTCATCAGAAGGGAGGTGAGCAGCCATAAAGATTAAACTGATTGACTTTGGTCTGAAAGCAGATCATTATCCCTTCCGGCCACATGAAAATGATGCCGGTGCTGATGTATTCATGCCTTATGATTGCGTATTAAAACCAGGTGAGGTTGCAAGAATTCCACTTGGATTTGGTCTTATCATCCCCGATGGATTTGCCGGATATGTCTTTCCACGAAGCAGCATGGCAGCAAAAGGACTGGTATGCGAACTTCCACCGATCGACTCCGGTTACCGTGGTGAGATCCATGCCATTATCAGCAACGTAAGCACATCTTCTCAGACCATTCATAAAGACACACGCGTCGGTCAGCTGGTGATTACACCAGTCGTGATCGCAGATTTTGTCCTGGACCTTGGTAATGAACGAGGAACCGGGGCTTTTGGAAGTACAGGAGAATAATACTATGATTACATTTGGAAGAAAATTAAAACACTTAAGACAGAAAAATCATCTCACCCAGAAAGAACTCGGCATGGCTGTTGGATTTCCAGAAAGCTGTGCTGATGTCCGGATTTCTCAGTATGAAAGCGATGTCCGAACACCGAAAGAGGATCTTATGAAACTCTTCGCATCAAAACTCGGTGTTCCGGTTGAACTCTTTACCGTACCAGTACTCTCAGAACCCAGGGAGTATGAGGCAGCGGAGTATTGGAGGTATGAGTTAGGGGCAGAACTAGATTAAGTGTCATAATACTGAAATGAGGCAACGGCTTTTCCGCTGCCTCTCTCTTATCATTTTTTGGGGTAATAATTGAAAATATCCTGCGTTGAGCAATCCTCTTTTTCTGCGCTTTATCTGCATATCTATATATTTCATTTTATTTCTGTTCCATCGATAAAAAGCACATATTTATCTAGATTATGAACAATATCATAATCTTTTCCATATTCAATCGGTCTAAATTCTATCTGCATAATGGATTTTCCATTTTCGATATCTTCTTTCCAAGAATATACGGTCATATCAAGGCTGGTTGCATATCCATGATCTGTAGAAAATTTTATTGAATGAAATGAATTCTCTTTGTACATTTTTAAAAGCAGTCTTGCAAATGCTTCTTTATCAGAAATATTTTTTCTGTTAGCAACTACTGTAAGATTTTCATCTCTATTCATAGAAAAACTGCCAACTACATCTGGCTCACCTTCTTTATACTTTAATAAGCTTTTTCCAATTATCATTCCAACAATAATCGAAAAAACGATAGCAACAAATACAAGTGTTATATTATTTTTCTTCATTTTATTAAGTTCCTCAGAATTATATATAAGTCTTTAGAACTACTATATCATATTTTCACGTTAAACCAAATAAAAAAGAAGAGCAATAAGCCCTTCCATCTTCTTATTCATGTATTTATTCCACCAATGCCCTCACCGCATTGATAATTCTCTGTTGCTTTTCTTTAGGTAGTTTCTCTATCATTTCAGATAACTCATTCGTAACGCCAGTAACCGAATGTGTCACAACATCAATCAATAGTGTATCTGCTGAAACATCTAATGCATTTGCAATCGCAATAAAGGTATCAAGTTTTGTTACTTTCAGTCCTCTCTCTATAACACTTACATGAGTTGGACTTAAGCTTACCAGTGCTGCCAATTCTTCTTGTGTAAGATTCTTAGCTTCCCTTGCAGCTTTTATTCTCTGACCAACCGCCTTTAAATCCATTGTGACACCTCCTTTAGAACGATAATTCGGTCTAAAACTAGTATAACGATTGATCTTTAAAACATACAGAATCTACAGATTGTTAACTTGTTCTTTAGAACTATTTTAAATTAAAAAGGCCCAAAAGGGCACTTTCCCTTTTGAGCCTATACACTTTATCAACTAACGTATTTTGCTTTCATTTTTCCTCATGGTCATGAGGCTTTTTTCTCTTAAATCGCATTCTATGAATCCTTTGATTGTTCTTTCTGTTCTTCAATAATTCGTTCGGTTGCTTTATGAATCCTATCCTTGGAATAGGGTGGTCTTAAATTCAATGATAACCGTCCCTTTCTGATCATATACGTTTCACTGCCATCTTCCGAAGCTCCTTTCAACCAGCAATCATCCGGATACTTCTCAGCAAAGGATCTCAACCGTTTCTGCAAGCTCTGATTGAAGGTATACACATCATAGAATCCGTCATCTTCATTGGTCAGAATAATCGTTTCTTTTTCACACTTTAACCTTCGCATATTCTACCCCCGCTTTCTTTCCATTTCCTGATCCAGGTACTTGGGTATCGGCTTTCCGGACCGACGAGCAATAGCAATCTGTTTCTGATGCAGTCGTTTGATCACGGATCTTCGTTTCTTGGGTTTGCCATCCTGTTGATTTCTGGGAGTCTGTTTGTTGCTGCGGGCATTAGAGATCTTTTCTGGATTCTTCTTCTGATTATTTACCAGACCGTCCACCATATCATAATTGGCTTCGGTACCGGATTCTCTGCTTCGTTCATAAGTGCCGTTCTGGTAGAACTTCTGGTAATGTTCCAGACGGATTTTACCATCTTGTTTTAACTGTTCGACTGAATTTAGCGGTGCCTGCTGTTGAATGTAATTATGGATCTTTTGTTTTGTTTTTTCGTCGAATTTCTTACATTCTTCGACAACCATTTTTCCATAGGCATCCAGGATAACACCTTGAGCCTGATCCCGGTATACTTGATGTTCCATCAGATAAAACTGTTTCCCGTCGATGATGATGGTGTCTGTTGCAATCCAGTTCCCTTTTTTTCCGTCAATTTGATAATTCTCAGTCTCCATAGTGATCAGTGCGCCCGATGTATTGATACGAATGAATCCGGCCAGATACTGTGGATAGTTCTCATCTACATAGTAGCAGTTGATTTCTCCATCCCTGTTCAGTACAAGTACGTCACTGACTTCGCATTGCTTTTTCATTCGTTTCCAGATGTCAGCGACTTTTTCTTCTTCCTGCATTTCATGAATCGAGATTACTCGGTAATTTTCGACAGTAATCGACACATTCTGCTGTCTTGCTTCTTGATATGGCAGATGCCACAGTGCTTTTCCTGCTGTCTGCTGATCTACTCGGTAGACTGCAAATTGATTAAGCTTCATAGGCATCGTCCTCCAAGTTATTCAGATAATAATTCAGATCCAGAGAATAGTAGTATTTGTCTTCGATCTGCTGTAATTTTCCAACTGTAGAATTGATGATCTCAATCATTTCATCATTCTCAGTATCACTTTCTTCCTGTTCCAAAACTTCCAAAGCTTCTTTCAGTGTTTGGATTGTTTCTTCCTTTGTGTGCTGCTGGAAGATAGCAGTAATAGTCAGTTCGTTTTCTTCCAGGTTTACATTTCTCATAGGCTCATTTCTCCCCTTTTCTTTTTCGGTATTGGTTTCATCTGTATATTCAGCTCCTTCTCGTTTTTTTCTTCGCTTATATTTTTTTCGTTATCCACTTTCTTATTGGATTTCAGAGGATTTTCCACATTTGGATGTCTTTCTTCCAAGTACTTTTCCACACGACTGATTGCATTTTGCACATAAGAGTTTTCTCTAAATCCAGGAATCGAATTCAAAAATTCTTTCTGTATTTTTCCTTCAATCATCAGGCTCTGCATCCCTTCATAATCACTTCCGTCTTTCAGGTCAAAGCCAACACATTTCAGTCCATGCATACGTTCTGATGGGATTTTCTCATAAGCTTCCAAGGCTTCCGGTAATGTCAGGTCATAATGTACTTCACCCATTACAGGAAATTCAGCACATTCAGCCGCATAAAAGCTGATACATGTAAGATCATTTTCATAATCCACATTTTCTATTTCCGGGACAATATCGAGTATTTTTTCTCTTTGTGCTGCAAACTCTGGAAGTTCTGCAAATCCAAATCGATCCACGTAATATGCCTGCATATCCCCACCACGGTTTGTAATGATAACATCACTGACCGACATAGAATGTGCTTTATAATCTGCCGGTGGATTATCGTTGAATACGGCATACAAATCATCCAGCTTTTCATTTTCATGTAATCTGCCAGAATAGACACACTTATAATTTGCTGCATCGATTGTAATGCCATCTTCTTTGACCATTGCCATATTCATAAATAAATGTTGTTTTCCCGGTGTGTCTTCATCCACATGATAAATCGCATAGCGGTCACCATTACCTCTGAACATTTCTTCCTCTAGGGTATAATCATACTTAAATGGGTACATAGCCCGATCAACTCTCTCCGAAATATCCGTCCCTTCTGTAATCGTGTCTTCCAGCCAGTTTTGGATATCTCCCCATGATTCAAACTGTAGATAGCCGGCAATTTCATGTGTCCCATCCGGTGCCAGTACAATATGTCCCGGTTCGCTTTCCCGATAATCATAGCGGTATCCGGCTGCTTCCAGTGCATCTACCAGAATGCCGTATTTTTCATGTAATTCTGTTTTCTGTTTTTCTTCAAGAATGATTTCCAGCTCTTCTGTAAGCTGATCGATCATTTCACCGGCTGTCTTGCGGATTACATCCATAGATGCTTTCATTTCCTTCATTTCCCGGCTGCTACTCCAACCTGCAATGTAAGGAAAACTATAATCCGATGTATCCAAACCAAAGGAAGAACACACACAATAAGCAACGGATTCTGCTTCAACCTCTTTTGTCAGTCGGTCTTTTTCTACTCCAAGACTTTCCATGATCTCCCTGTCATGCAGTTTTGCATGGGCGGTTTCATGAATAGCAGTCTTTAAGGTCTGGCTTTCACTGAGTCCTTTTTTGATCACGATTTCCTTATCTACATTGTGATAATATCCATTGGCATTGCCATTGATCTCATCGAATCGTATCGGCACTGGGGATATTTTCTGAATAGCCTGCATGAAAGAATCAAAATCCTGCACAGCTGCAGTCAATAATTCCGGTGCTAGTGTCTGGATTGGTTCCCCGGATGTCTGAGCAATATCAAAGACGGTAACTGCTTTAAAATGTGGAACCGTAACTTCCACTTTTTCAGTCTTAGGTTTTCCATCGGTTCCCATGATTGGTCGCTGATTTTCATCCAGGACCTCTTTTTCCTTCATTTTCTTATATGGTGCTGGTGCGATGATCGTAATTCCTTTTTCGCCTTTCATGACCTGTCTACCCATGGACTGCCAGTTTTTGTAGCTGGTAACAAGTGTGGCATCCGGTCGCTGCATAGCAATCAGCATTGTATTGTTAAAGGAATAATTGTGAAACTTTGCCATGGTTTTAAGAAATTCCTGATAGCGGTTACTTGTAAAAAGTTCTTCCACACCGGATTCCAGTGACTGCATAATGCTGTCCATATCTTTTCCCTGAACAGGCAGTGGAATAGTAGTAGTTTTATTTTGTTCTGTCATAATACTCCTTTCCAAAAACGCCCTACGACATTTCTTTATGCCGCAGGGCGTTTGCTCATTTAACGTTTTTCATGCTTGGTATTAAAGTTCCATATCATGTTTCTTTGCTTTCGGTTTCTTATCCGGCTGTTCTTTTCCGGCTTTCTCCG
The DNA here is from genome assembly GCF_003479505.1 of Roseburia sp. AF15-21. Classification (NCBI taxonomy): domain Bacteria; kingdom Bacillati; phylum Bacillota; class Clostridia; order Lachnospirales; family Lachnospiraceae; genus Roseburia; species Roseburia sp. AF15-21. The sequence goes on from NZ_QUHG01000012.1 coordinate 21,795, forward strand.
TTTTTGCAGCCTGTGCTTCTTTTTCTTTCTGACGTTCTGTGAATCTGTCAGCTTTTTCAAAGACATGATCCTTTGTATCAAAGTGATATACATCATTGGTAAGGCGTTCTGCGGGGGCTACCTGAGTGGCATTTACTTTTTTTACCATATCTCTTAACATTTCTGCATCCACTTGCCCGTCATCTGGAAAGACCAGCATTTGATGGATGGATGATGGCAAAATGAAGAAATCATTTCCAAGAAGTTCCCCCATGTTATCCATGAATTCCGGATAAAAGATCACACCGGCTCCATCAATTCTTTCTGTATTCGTAACAAAAAAGAATGTCGGCATCTCACTTGATTCCTGCAATGTTTCCTGCAGCATTTCACGTTCATCCGGTGTCAGCATGAGAATATTTTTCTGATACATTTCATCTATCAATGCACCTATACTTGATACCTCCGGGACCATAACTCGCGGTGAACTTTTCATCGCATCTTCATGAAGCTGTTCTGCCGAGATTCCATACTGTTCAAGCAGATCATTCTTGATAAACATGGAACTTAATCCATCCTGATCCTTGCCTACTGCCACATGATAGGTAATTGCGAGGTCTTCCTTCAGCTGATGCGGCGCATTTTCGAGGACTTCCTTATTTGCTTCGGCTGATGATACACGGATAAACAGCTTGTCCTTCACGTCTTCATAATTTAAAATGGATTTCAGATCAATCTGTATCGGTGTCTCAATGACTATATCTGCAATCTTTCTGCATACAGTTTCCATTGTTACGCCAGGCTGTGCTTTATATGCTTCATACAGCTGATTAAGATTAATCGTCGGGGTAAGCATCTCACCTTCTTTTCTCACCATCAATCCCGTATAGGCACGGTTCAGTTTCTGACACTCCATCGTTGATACTTCTGCATTCTCATAATCCTTTGGTAAAAAGAGTTTGATATTGTCCTTTACTTCATTTACAAATTCATTAAAATTCATTCTTCGTTTCCTCCTCTAATCTGTTTTCTTATTTCTTTTTGCTTTTGTTTTTTGGTTTCTTTTGTGGAAAGGATAAAGAAAAATTTACCCTTCCGGTTTCATCTGCATCCATAAGAAGATCTGCCTCAAAGTACATATTCTTCTTTTTGGAATACAAGTCTTTTACATGCACACTTCCACTTTTCAGAAGTTCTGCAGCCATCTTCTTATCCATGGCTTTTTCCATGCTCTGCAGATAGCGATTTTCTTTCCAGAGAGCAAAGTGACAATCATGGTTGCTACAATAGAAGTTGGTTTTGCTTTCATATACCAGGCTTCCACATACCGGACATGTTCCAATGCTTTCTCTGGTCTGAAATCTTCTTGTTTCTTCTTCGGAAATCGCATCGCATCCATTCAGCATCATGGTCAGCATGTTTTTGATCCCGGTCATAAACTGTTCCGGTGCAATTTCTCCATGCTCCATCAAGAGCAGCTGATTTTCCCATTCTGCAGTCATACTTGCAGATTTCAGAAAGTCTGGCAGGATCTCCACAAGGACTTTTCCATCGTCTGTTGGAAGAATCTTTTTTCCTTTTCGGGTAGCATATTGGGAATAGATCAGTTTCTCGATGATACCGGCTCTTGTTGCCGGAGTTCCTAATCCTTTCTTTTCCGTATCTTCATCGAATTCCTTATTTCCAGCTGTTTCCATTGCCGCAAGGAGAGTATCTTCGCTGTATGGTTTTGGTGGCGATGTAAAATGTTCTGTCTTTTCTGCAGCTACAGCATAGAAAGTCTGTCCCTGGGTTACTTTCGGCATCCTCTCTTTCATTTCCTGATCCGGATCTACGATTGCCATGCGATCCTTATTTTTGAAGCAGTTTTCAAAGAGTTTCCATCCATCCTGCAGGACAATTTTTCCTTTTGCTTTGAAGATTTCTTCCTGGCATTCCACTTCAATCTCTGTCTCCTGGTAAATGTGATCCTTACTCATTGCCATGACTGTATGGACTGCGATTAGAAACAGTATCTTTTCTTCCCAGGATTTCAGTTCACCCAGATGACAAGATGCAAGCTCCATCGTTGGGATGATTGCATGGTGATCTGTCACTTTACTGTTATTCATGACTTTCTTCACATCTGGCTGCTCCGGCTGATCAAACGGACCTGTCAGTTGATATTTCTCATAAATCTGACGAACCACATTTCTTACGGTCTGCTCCATATCTTCGGTCAGATACTGGCTGTCCGTTCTTGGATAAGTGATCAGTTTCTTTTCATACAGGCTCTGAGCGGTATCCAGTGTCTGTTTGGCTGTCATTCCGTAGATACGGTTTGCTTCTCTCTGCAGTGTGGTCAGATCATAAAGCTTTGGTGCTTTTACTTTCTTTTCCGTTTCTTTTACTGCTGTGACAATAGCTTCACTTCCTTGGCATCTGCTTCTTAACTGTTCCGCCTCATCCGGATCAAAGATTTTTGGCTTTACAGCCGGAATTCCATCACAATCGAGTTCCACATTGAAATACTTTTCTTTCTGGAAATTGCTGATCTGTCCGGCACGTTCCACCAACATGGCAAGTGTCGGTGTCTGAACCCTTCCAACGGTCAGCTTTTTGAAGTACTTTGTGGTGTAAGCTCTGGTTGCATTCATTCCTACCAGCCAGTCAGCCTGAGAACGACATACAGCAGCTTCGGCCAGATGTCGGTATTCCTCCGCGGATTTCAGATGCTGCATTCCATCAAGGATTGCGGAATCTTCCAGAGAACTGATCCATAATCGTTTCACCGGCTTTTTACTTCCAGATAAGTCATAGACATGTTTGAAGATTAATTCTCCTTCACGTCCGGCATCACAGGCATTTACGACGTATTCAATTTCCGGACTGTTGAGCAGTCTTTTTAAGATATAGAACTGATCTTTCTTATCTTCTGAGACTGTAACTTTCCAGTCTTTCGGGATGATCGGGAGATCTTCATATCTCCACTGGTTAAATTTCTCATCGTAAGCATCCGGTGAAACATATTCGGCCAGATGTCCGAAGCACCAGCTGACCATACAGTCGGTTCCTCGTAAATATCCGTCTTCTCGTTCCTGTGCTCCAATCACTTCTGCGATTGCTCTTGATACACTTGGTTTTTCTGCAATTACTAAATACATGATGTATTACCTCCTTCATATAACGAAACGGAGAGAGCATATTTTACAGCCCCCTCCGCTAAAAAAGTTTATTTATTTTTCATTTTCTTCAAAATCTTCGTCTTCAGACTCTTCCTCATCCGGAACTTCTTCCAGTCCACCTGTTTCCAAACCTTCCGGCTGATCATCCTCATCTTCCTCTTTTTTAGGTTTATAGATCTTGAAGTAGTAGTAAGCTGCCACACCGCCGAGAGCCAAAATCAGGATTGTTGCCATTGCACCCATATTGGTTTTGGTAGATGCTGTTTTCTCCGGATCAACGGTAGCTTCCTTGTCTACATCCTCATTATTTGTTTCATCCAACACTACCTTTGATGTATCCGGCTGTGGTGTTACGACAGTAGAAGTGCTGTCTTTATCCAGAAATTCAGACAGATCATTCTCATCAATCTGGGATAACATATAGACATTCTGTGATGTGGCACTGCGGTCGATCACGATATAGAAAGTGTTATTATTCTTCGTTGTAACCGTAAGAAATTCCTTTGTGGAATCATCGGTAATGTCATCCTTGACTTCGCCATTTCCTGGTGTTGTAAAGGCAGTTCCCTTGTCTGTTCCATCTTCCGGCAGCACCTCACTTGTACTTGCCACCTCATCCTTTTTGTCATCTTTTTTCTCTTCTTTGTCTGTTGACTGCTCTGTCTGAGTTGTCTCTACTTTGGATGCCTCTGCTGATTCATCCACATAGGCAAATGCTGTGGTTGATGCTGTAAAAAGCATCATGACTCCCAACAACAGTCCTGCCATTTTCTTATTCATTTTCTTCCATTTCACCATTCTGATTTTCCTCCTTATTTTTTTCTGTGAATACAAAGGAGCCTGAACCTTCTTCGTCAGACTCCCTGCTTACCTGAAATTTAACTGTTCCACTCTGGATACCATCCAAAAGATCATATAACTGATCATTATCCATCTTCATACCACGGATACACCTGATCATCTCATTGTCCTCTTCCTGCTTTAATGCAGCCTGGACACCTCTGAGATATTGCTGCAGATCCGCAATCTTTTTCTCTGTCTTAGCAATCTCATCCAGATATTTCTTAATCTTTTTATTCAAACTTTCACCTCCCTTCGTTCACCCCTTTATGGCAGTCTTCCAAAGCACATGAAGTGTTGCTGCCAGTAGGATGTGCTGATACTTGAGTAATGGATCGGATCTCCGCAATGAATCATCATATTGTTACCGACATAGATACCCACATGGCTTGCACCGGATGTGTTATACGTTCCCTGGAAGAAGATCAGATCTCCTGGTTTTGCTTCTTGCGGTGATACATAAGTACATACGCCTCTTAATCCATCCGCGGTCAATCGTCCATAGTTCCAGCCATTACCACAGTGGTTAATGACATAAGATACGAAACCTGAGCAGTCAAATCCGGACGGAGAGTAGCCACCCCATACATAAGGTACTCCCAGATATTTTTCTGCTTCTCGAATCATCCGGGCGAATTCTTCATCCTGCAGTGCTTCCGGTGGAATCTCATAACTCATTCCATTACCGCCTGATCCACTGGTCACATTGTTTACATCCCACAGATAATTTCTGTTTCCATAGGTCGTATTTAATGCATTGTAGATGATCAGCTGCTCCGCATTCAGATTGGCTCTTGCCACAGCATCAAAGCTTCCATTTGTCAGTGTCACATATAGAATCTTCTTAGTGCTTGTACTGGTAACCGTTACTTCCTGACTGCCATTGTCATCTGCGATATAGGCTTCCCAGGTCTGGTGTCCATGAGCAGAAGCGGCAGCATGGTTATCATAGTAAACGTCAAACTGCACACCATATCGTGCAAAGGCTCCGGTATCCTCAACTGTGTATTCCACACCATTCATTACTACCTTTGTTCCAATCGGCACAAACGGATTGGAAGCATCTACAGCAATGGTATGGTTTGCAGTTGGATATGCACCACTGGCAGTTGGACCTCCGGACCATACTCCACAACAGATTCGACAGTTACAGTATCCACTGGTCACTACCTGTCCCAATGATTCTCCGACTCGAACATTTCTGGTTTCTGTCACCGTTTCTGTTCGACCTTCTGTATTCAGATGATATTGTGCTTCAAAAAGAGCTTGCAGCTCGTTTTCAACATCTGCGTACGTCCAGTCCCCATATTTTGCGGTAAGATACGAGATAAGATGGTATGGATTATGGCCGATCTCAGCAATGTTGTACTGATACTCGTCATAATTCGGATGTCTTCGTTCCATCTCATTGATCTGCTGGTTCAAGGCACTTTCCAAAGTGGCATATCTGTTTTCAGCAGCATAGATATCCTCATCCGAACTTGGATACGTTGTAATACCGATCACAGATCCAGCTCCCTCTATAGAGGCACTGCAGCTCCCCAGGGATACCGCTATGACAAGAAAAAGAAGCGCAAAAATACCGATGCCTGCGAACATGGCACGATTACGCTTTATGATCTCTTTCAAGGCAATCTTTGCTTTTACCGTCATGTTCTCGACACCGGCAATGGTTGTTGCTCCACCCAGACTACCAGCGGATTTTCCAGCTCTGGCTGCCCGGTAAGCATCCTTATATCGTTTTTTCTGGAAGAAGCGATTATAAAAATGTCTCTTTTGTTCGGCTTTCTTCACCGATTCTGCATGTTTTGCTCCTTCCATACTTTCTGCAGAACCAAATTTCAGTTTCTTTTCTACGGTAGCCTCACGATAACCTCTGCGATGGGTTTTCACATCCGTTCGTTTACTCCGGATCTGAGCATGACGCAGACCACGCAAAGCAGTTTCTGTTTCACGCTCTACAAGTCTGGCACTTTCCACACCTGCATTTTCATCTATTTCTTCCTCTTCGGAAATGACTGCTTTCATGCCAGATATAACAGTTTGTGTGGCAATGTATTTCCCGGCTGTCCCTCCCGGTTTCATACCAGCACCTTTCACCATCTGATTTCCTTCATCATCAAAGGATAATCTTCCGGCTTTTGCCTGTTCTTTGGTCATCTGTTTTTGCAACTGCTTCTTCCGAATAGATTTCTTTTGACTGTTCAGGCTGTTATCATCATCCGGGATTTTTTCATGACGATGCAGTTTCTTTCGATATCCAGATACTTTTTCTTCCGGTGTGACTTCAACTGTATCCTCAACAGTTTCCTGTCGGACAGATGATTTCCGGATTTTCTCCATCTGCAGTCGTTTTCCTTTTCCCGATTTTGAATCTTCGCCCTCAGTCTTTTTTCGTTCCCGTTCCGGAACAAATTCTTCTTTATTTTCCGGTCGCCCCCGACTCCTGTGACTGATATCTTTTATGCTGCCATCACGGAGATTTTCTTCTATCAGACCATCTCTGGTCATCTTTGCGACCTTTTTATCTTTGCCTTTAAATTCTTTTCCAGCTATAGGTCATCACCTCCTGGCACAACTTTTCTTTCTGTACTCATTCAGTTCCTGGCGTCCTATAATCGGGATACCAGGATAACCATCTGCCTGTGTCCTGATTGCTGGAGAGCTCGCCTGGATATGAAATACCCAGTTCAATTCACTCGGATCTCTCGGCCAGAAACCATTGATCAGCATAGCCTCCTTGAACTGATTGTTGTGCAGATGGATCTGGGTACGTTTATACAGAACTTCTTTCAGATCATCACTGGTAAGATGCGGATAGATTTTCTGTGCCGGATAAAAATTCCAGAATACCCAGTCAAGGATAATGTTCTGTGTTTCCAGCGGAAGTTCATACAGATGATGATCATCATTGACTGTATGAACACGGTATCCTGGCTGCACATTTTCCAGATTTTTCATCTGAATGTAAGGATTGTCCTGATTCCACTGCTTGATTCGGATCTTATCGATTTCCTTCATTTGCATCCCTCATTTCTTTATCTCGTTTCAATGTTTCCTCGGGCTTCGTGGTCATCAGACCATATAATTTCAATGTCTTATCGAACTTATCCTTAAATGGAATGATCGTTGTTCCATAGAAAAGAAGTCCTTCACCTTCCCCGGAATTCGTCACATAAGACAACTGATATGGGGAAATATTCAGCTGTTTTGCAAGGATCTGTCTGTCACCTGCAGCCTGGTTCAGCATCAGGATAAAATCACTGTTCTCAAAGATATTTTCAATTTCCCTGCTGGCAAGAAGATCTTTGATATTCTGTGTGATTCCAGTCGGTACGCCTCCCCATTTTCTGAATCTCTTCCAGATTTCTACGGAATAAGCGGCTGTCTGTTCTTCTTTGAGCAGAAGATGAAACTCATCGATATAGTACCTGGTAGATTTGATGCCACGGTTGATCGTAACTCTGTTCCATACCTGGTCCTGGACAATGAGCATTCCGATTTTCTTCAACTGCTTTCCAAGTTCCTTGATGTCAAAGCAGACAATACGGTTATTCAGTTCTACATTGGTTCTATGGTTGAATACTTTCAGTGATCCATTTACATAGATTTCCAGTGCTGTTGCAATTCTCTGGGCCTGTGGTTCTTTCTGCTTTCTGAGGCAGTCATACAGGTCACCGAGGACCGGCATGTTTTCCGGTTTTGGATCTGCAAAGTACTTCTGATACACCAGTGGAAGACAGCGGTCGATCACTGATTTTTCCTCTGCTTCAATACCGTCCCTGCTTCCCATGATCAGCTCACATAAGGACAGGACAAAATCAGATTTCACACCAAGTGGATTGTCATCATCGGAATAATCCATATTGATATCCATCGGATTGATATAATCCTTACTGGTTGGTGAGATGTGTACTACCTGTCCGCCAAGTGCATGGACCAGCGGATAATATTCACCTTCCGGATCTCCGATGATAATGTCATCCTTCGTAACAAAGAAAGCATTGGTGATCTCTCTTTTGGCAGCAAAGGATTTACCGGATCCAGGAGTACCAAGGATCAGGCCATTCGGATTTTTCAGTTTCTTGCGGTCCACCATGATCATGTTGTTGCTGAGTGCATTTAATCCGTAATACAGGGATTCTCCTGCCATAAAAAGTTCCTGAGTGGTAAACGGTACGAAGATAGCAGTGCTGGTCGTGGTCAGTGCACGTTTGATGGGGATATGATTGACTCCCAGCGGAACACTGCTCATCAGTCCTTCTTCCTGCTGATAGTCCAGACGTTTCAGTACACAGTTGTATTTCTGTGCAATTCCGGCAGTCTGGAAGATGGCATTGTCCAGTGCCTGTTTGGTCTTTGCTGTATTTAAAAAGAGCGCTGTTACAAGGAACATACGCTCATTTCGTGACTGCAGGTCTTCTAACAGACGCTTAGCTTCTCCGCCATACGTGTTCAGATCCGATGGAATGATATCCATATCGTATCCGGCCCGGACTGCTTTTTTCTGTTCTTCAATTTTCATCCTGTTGATATCCGTAACCTTGCTTTTTACAAGCTTGATTGCTTTCATCTGATCCACAGACTGAACATGCAGATTGACGATGAGATTCTTATCAATATCCAGAAATTCTGCAAGCATCTTATCTGTAAGCTCCGGTGCCAGGATCTGCAAATAAGAGACTGCCCCGATGGTATTTCCCATGCGGAATGTATTTCTGTCCTTGAATACAAAACTGGTCGGTGCCACATAATCTTTGGTATTGAGTCCTGTACGGATCATGGAACCATAATCAAACTGGAAGTCTGTCATGTTATCTGGATTGAAAGTCTCATATAAAATCTGCAGTCTTTCCACCCCATTCAATGGATAAGCCGGAACTCCAAGGATCTTGAAATTGTTCAGGATATCCGACTCAATACGTTCCAGCTTTGGCTTTGCTTCCCGGATATTATCCGCTTCGATGGAAAAGGTGATATATTTTGATTTCACCAGTCCATTATTCCCTTTCGCCAGCTGCTGTTTCAGCATCTTGGCATATTCCATACGAACATCGTCAAAAGAATCCTCCTGAGGACGGATCCGGATGACCTGTTCAAATTCTTTCATGCTGCTTTTATGATTGATAAAGCTCAGCTGAAAATGAATACTGGCATCAAAGTAATTGAGGAAATCGCACCAGTTTTCAAAGATCGCATTTTTATCTTCGTTCTGAGCCAGCTGGTAGTTGATGTCATAAAAGCGGATACACTTAGAATACGTTTTTCCCTGTACCCTGCAGATCCCATCTCTTCCCATTTCCTTATAAGCGATCGACTGCTGGACGGACAGTTTTTTCTGCCTGCGTTTCTCTTCCTGCTTTTCTTTTTTCTTTTTCTCTTTTCTGTCTACTTTTTTGTATCCGGTATCTGCGACAGTTTTCTTATTTTTCTTTTTTCGCAACCGTTTTTCCTCCTTTCGGTTTTCCTGCATCCGGAGACTGTCTGATCTGTTCCGGATCTGTTTCATAATAGTTTTCAGTTTCATATTTTCTGATGGGTGGACGAAGAAACTTCACCCGGATCATATGCATCAGAACATCTTCCAGGTGCATCCCGTCTTTTTCGTACATGGCAAATAAAAATGCCGGTAACATCAAAAGCACCATGACCGTTGCCGCATTACTGTTTCCCATCACATTACGCAAGAGGAAATAGCTTGGAATTCCCATTGCAGCACCAATCCCAATACAGATCAGCTGTCTTTTGGTCAGGTTAAATGCTACTTTATTTTTTACCTTCGTTAAGTCTTTCGGTACGCTGACATATGCCATGATTTTCACTCCTTCCTGTAATTTAGTGCGCGTTAAATATCGACTTACTTAAGGATGCCGTCTTAAAGAGGCTGTAACATAAGATCACCGTGTAAGCTATAACGCCAAATAATGAAGAACTCAGATTATCTGAATACTGGATACCTGCAACAAGCACTGCATAGATTGCAACGCATACCATCATCAGAAACGCCTGGAAAGCCAGGGCAAAGAGTCCTCTGAAATAATTCGTGCCGATCTGTCCCCATTCTCTGTTACTCATAGTTGCGAATGGAATCGGCGCAACTGAGGTATATAGGTAAATCTCTATCATACGTCCATACATGATCACTGTGATCAGTACAGACAGGATTCTCATACAGAAGCCGGCGATAAGGGTTTCCAGCGCCAATACAACAAGTTCTCCGATTTCCATACTTTCCAGTGTTGCGGAAAGATCCGTCAATGCCGAAGAAATATCAATGGCGGTACTTCCTGTGATAACACCGGCCGCAGAATTAACTACGTGCTGGCCCACATCGAATACCGCCATTGTGATCGTAAATGTGTTACTCACCAGATATACAGCGATCCACATTTTTACGAAGTACTTGAAAAACATCCAGGTATCAATATCATGCATGTTGTTGCGCTCGGTCAGCATAGAAATCAATTCGTAGCAGAGTACGAGTGTGATAATAATACCTGCGATCGGCATGATCACGGAATCAGATAAGTTCCGGATCATACTGAATATGCTGCCGTTCCACCCTTGCGGGGTCTGTCCAACCTGGGTAGCGATCTCACCAGTCTTTTGATTGACATCAGTAAACATTGTGTCCAGGTTGGAAGTGATCATCCCGGTTAAGAGTTCCCTCATCCATTCCTCAATCGCATCAAAAATCTGACTGAACATGGATCTCTACTCCTTTCTCTTAACCAAATAATCCACTCAGAAGCGGAATTAGCTGTGTTCCGATCAGGATAACACCACCACCGCTCATCAGCTGCTTAATTCCCTGGGATTTTGCACCCGGATTGTCGTTTCCATAACCTTCCATCAGGTTGATTACGCCCCAGACACCAAGACCGGCACCGATTGCAACGACCAGTGTCTGAAGGATATTGATTGCACTGCTAAAAAAAGCCATAATCAAATGTATGAACAAACGCTTTTCTTATGGTCTGTAAGCGTTTGGCTCTACTCCTTTCCCTTTTATTCAGACCTTTTTGTATCCTTATCAGTAGTAGCAGGGTGCTCGAATTCTTTCTTTCATATCAGTCCTCACCTTCCTCAGCTTCAATCGATGATACGTCTTCTTGTGTTACAGTTACTTCATACATTTCAAATTCTGTATCTTCGGACATCACCAGTCGGTGTGCCAGATACTTTTCGACATCAAACGCATTATTCTTATTAAAATCGGCAAGCTCTTTGTACCGTTTATGCTTTGTGATGTCATATTTGTTGCTTAAAAACGGCCGGACTCCACGAAGCTGTAAGATACATTTTTCTCCATCCATGACCGCCAGCTCATCTCTACTCATCAGTTCTTTTCCAGTCTTTTGATAATTCAGCCCATAGGACCGGTTGCTGCCTCTGGTGTCTGATGTGTTGTAAAGATCTATGGTTTCCTTTCCCAGGGTTTCTGATATTTCTTTCAGTGTGGAACTTTCCTTTCCACCCAGGAAAAGAACGGTGTCACAGTTACCCGTGATCGTCTCAGCCGCATCCTTATAGATTGTTTTCAGCTGAGATTGTGACTGCAGAATGATAGAAGCGGAGATTTCCCTGCTTCGGATCGTAGCAATCAATTTGTCGAATTTTGGGATCTGTCCGATATTGCTGAACTCATCAAGAAGCAGTCGTACATGATAGGGAAGCCTGCCTCCATGCTCATCATCCGCTTTATCACAAAGCAGGTTAAAGAGCTGGGTGTACATGATTGCTACCACAAAGTTGAATGTGTCATCTGTATCACTGATGATGACAAACATAGCTGTTCTCTGATCACCGATCATATCCAGTTCCATCTCGTCATAGGACATGATTTCTCTTAGTTCCTGAATATCAAATGGTGCAAGTCTGGCACCACAGGAAATCAAAATCGATTTTGCAGTTTTGCCGGCAGCAAGCTTGTACTTGCGATATTGCCTTACTGCAAAGTGTTCTGGATTTTCTGCTTCCAGCTCTTCAAACAATTCATCCACTGCATTTTTAAATTCTTCATCATCCTCCCTGGTCTCACTGGCATTGATAAATTCCAACAGAGTAGAAAAGTTCTGTTCTTCCTCTGGTGCCTCATACCAGATGTATCCGATCAGTGCAGAATACAAAAGACGTTCGGCCTTCACCCAGAAATCTTCCGTTGATTTTTCGCCTTCACCCTTGGTATTTGCGATAATGGTATTGACCAGCTTCAAGATGTCTTTTTCACTCCGGATATAATGGAACGGATTGTAATGCATGGACTTTTTAAAGTTGATCGTATTTAATACCTTGATCCGGTATCCTCCATTTACCAGCATCTTCCCGCATTCGACGATGATCGTACCCTTCGGATCAGTGACCACATAGGATACGTGATCCGTCATCTGCATAAGGTTGGGCTTCACATAGAATCTTGTCTTACCGGATCCGGAACCACCGATGACAATCACATTCTTATTTCTGGCATACTTTGGTGCTTTTGGTCTGCTGTTCATGGTCAGACGTTCCGTTTCTGTGAGGATGACATTGTTTTCAAAAACCGGATCCATGAAGGGTTCGATATCTTTTCTATTTCCCCATCTTGCAGATCCATACTCCACACCCTGCCGGAACTTCTTTGCGTTTTTAGAACGATAGTAGACAACCAGTTTTAATGCACTTGCAACCAGAACACCTACTGTAAGGTCCTGCAAAGCGATACTTGGCAGCCAGCTTAAAAATGCCAGTCGAAAATTGACTAACATCACGCCAAGTCTCTGGACCATGCTTTCTCCCAGGCAATGCCGGTACAGCCAGGATCCTTTATCTGCTACATAGAAGATAAAGAAATATGGGAGATTTAAGATCACCAGCCGTTTGACCTGGATCTTCTGTAATTTCTCCCGCATCATCGTTCCTGACCTCTGGATTTTTGTCTCTGCTTCACACGCTGGCGGTGCTTTGCTTTTCTTTCTACAGATTTCTGCAGTTTCTTTCTGACCGATGGTTTCTTCACCTGTTTCTTTTTCAGTTCTACTCCGGCATATTCCCGGAAAGCCGCTGTCATCACATCCACATCTTTAGCCTTAAAGAAGACCAGATATTTCGGTGGATCCGCACCGACTTCTTTTTTCAGGCTGTAATCAATCCCGTATTTTCTTGCCACACGGTCAAAGGATTTGATATTTTCATCTGTGATCTTTATGTTGGAAAGCTGTACTCCCTGTGCATTCAGCTGCTTGATGGTCTGCTTTCCATGCGGCTTTTTCTTTTCAATCTTTTTTCGGGCTTTTTCCCTTCCTTTCTCCTGGGCCCGTCCGGTCTTTTCAGCCATTTTCACCTGCGTTGCTTTCTGTTTCCTCCGGTTGTCCATTTCCAGGAACTTCCGAATGGCTGCTTTTAGCACACTGGCAGTGATCTTGACTCCCTGGATGCTCAGGCTGATCACTTTCTGATTTACTTCTTCCTGCAATTACCCACGTCCTTTCTTTCCTTTCATTTCAGAATAAAGACGGGCAATACAATATCCGATGCATGGAACATGTTTTCCATACGGACAGCCACCACATGGTGTTGTTTTTACTGCTTTTTTCTTTTCCGGAAGCAGATAGTGGCACTGTTTCAAGCTACAGCCTTTCTTTTTGCCTCCCCACCAGTAACAGTACTTGCAGGACCATGGCTTTTCTTCGCTGTACTTTCTTCCCTCAATAGCTGCATTTGGTTCTATGATCAGATCTTTATTAGTCTTCATTCTGTTCTTCCTCTTTTCTCATGATTTCTGTCAGTTTTTTCTCTGCCTGACTTCCGGCAGCAATGAGACAATACAAAACTGTAAATATTGCCGCTGCTCCCAGAAGAGCAACAAAAATAATGATATTTCTCATGGTTTCTCCCATCTAAAAAAGCGTCCACAGATTCCTTTCGGTTTCCATGAACGCTCATTCTTATTTAATTAGTGTTTCTTTTTTCTCATAAATGCAAGGGCTCCTGTACCAGTCGCACCAATGCCGAGAAGCATAAACCACAGCCACAGATTGGTGTTATCCCCAGTCTTTGGTGAATCACTGACAGGTTTTCCACCTTCCGGTGTCTTTTCTGCCGGTTTTTCCTCATCCACCATGGTTACATGCTGTACTACACTGGTATCCTTTACTTCGAATTCCACATCTTTTGCAACCAGATAGCCATCCGGTGCTGTTTCTTCACGGAGAGTGTATTTTCCGATCGGAAGCATTTCGATGTAATGTGCTTTCTCTGTACTGGTCCAGCTTTCCACAACTTTTCCATCCTGATCAAGGATTGTGAGTTTCGCTCCCGGAAGTTCTTTTCCGGCGATATCCTGTTTGGAGATTTTCACCTTCGTTACATCATCCTTCATCTCAACTTTCTGCACATCGGCAGTATCTTTGATCGTGAACTTCACGCTTTCAGCTGTCACGTAACCATCAGCAGGTTTTGTTTCAACCAGTGTGTATTCTTTTCCGACAGTCAGCTCACGGATCACATGTGCTTCTTTACCGGAAGTCCATTCATCCACGATATTTCCATCAGCATCTACCACTTTCAGCTTACATCCTGGAAGTTCTTTTCCGGTTGTCAGACTGGATTTGGTAAATTCAACGACGGTTGGCTGATTATCAAAGGTAAAATCATAAGTGACTGTCGGCTGATTCTCACCTGCATACTCAAAAGTAAATTCCTTTACTTCATCGTTGGTTACGAATCCGTCCGGTGCATAGAGCTCTTTTACATAGTAAGTTGCTCCTATTGGAAGATCTGCAACAAATTTGATCTTTCCTTCTTCATCCGTAGATTTCAGTTCAATGATCTCATCGGCTTCAATCAGGACTTTACCTGTTGTCTCAGACTTAATGTCTTCTTTGGCAAATAATCCAAAGATAGCGCCTTCCAATGTACGGTCAGAATCTTTTTCTTTCTTAAGTACAGTGACTTCTACTCTCTGGCGGTTGTTCTGCCAGTCTTTGTCATAGACTACAACTGGTGTATTCTGATCCACGTAAGTCAGATCTACATGACGGATCTCACCATCCAGTACATGACCGTAAGCAGTTCCTGTTTCTTTCACATAGTATTTACCAAGTGGAAGATTTTCCAGTTTTGCAATACCGGTTTCATCTGTCTTGATCGTTGCAATCAGTTCATCCTTTTTATAGTAATCGTCACTGACGCCATCGGCAGCCTTAATGTCTTCCTCAGCATAGACTTCAAACGTAACATCTGTCAGCTTTCCGGTTACATAGTTGAAAATGTGTTCCACCACACCTTTGACCTTATCGGCCAGTGTAACAGAATCCAGGAATTCTCCCTTTTTGTTGATGATGAGTTCACCAACCGGTACCTCGTCCTTCATTTCCACTTTCTGAACTTCTCCGGTATCTTTGACTGTGAATATCACATCATTGGCTACCAGATAACCATGCGGTGCAAACTCTTCATGTAGGGTATAAGTCTCACCCACTTTCAGATATTTGATCACATGCGGTGCATCTTTGGAAGATGTCCAGCTATCTACTACATTTCCATCTTTATCCGTTACTTTCAGATAAGCTCCATCCAGTTCTACACCGGTTGTTGCATCTGATTTTGTGATCTCAACAGTTGTCGGCTGGTTCTTCTTTACGGATTTTAATGTTACTGTCTGTACATCCTGCCCCTGATAAGAAGCATCAAATCTCAGTACTTCATCCGAAGATACGAATCCATCTGGTGCTTTCAGTTCTTTTACATAATAGCTTCCAAGTGGAAGATCCAGTGTACATGCTGCCTGACCTTTTTCATCAGAAGTCATTTCCTGTAAAAGAGTATCTGCTTTGACAATCACTTTTCCATCTTTCGTCTGGATGTCTTTTGCATTGTAAATACCAAACACTGCTCCGGCTACTGTATTGCCTGTCTCAGCATCCTGTTTTTCGACAGTAATCGACACTTTCTGTCGTTCATCTGTGACAGAGATTTCTTTCTCGATCACTGCAGTATCCTGATCCGCATAAGCAAATTCGACATTTTCCGGCACAGTATTTAACACATAAGTGTCCGGTGCATTCTTCTCTTTAACATAGTACCTGCCAAGTGGAAGATTCTTTACGGTTGCATAACCATCTGCATCCGTTGTGACGGTTGCTACCAGTGCATCCTTTGCAAAATACAGAGTTCTCTGTCCATCTGCACCTACCTGATGATCGGCAGTATAAATATCCTCTGCCGCATAGACTTCAAATTCAGCACCTGCAAGTCCAGCCATTTCAAACTGGAATTCCTTATCAAATCCCTTTAACACTTCACCCTGTTTATAGATCTTTAACTGACCTTTGACCGGGGCATTGGTATATTCCACATCAATGACTGCATCTCCTGTGACAGGATCGGTCAGATAAGCAGTATCTGTATCAACTGCAACTGTCACATAGTTTTTGGATATTGTGTACCCATCGGGTGCCGTCACTTCCTCAATCCTGTAGTTACCAGGTTTCAGATTTCTCGGCAGTACCAGGTATCCTTCCTCATTTGTGAAATAGGATTTGTGTACCGTTGGCTTCGGATAGGATGTTGTCTGTTCCACATATTTCTGATTATCCAGGTCGTATACCTTGAACTCAGTATTAGCCAGGAGTACAGATTTCTGTGTTTCTGCATCCTTTTTGATGATCTTTAATTTTGCTTTGAATTCTTTATCCAGCAGCACTCGCCATGTCTGCGGTGTATCCGGATGATTCTCTGTGATCTTCACTACAAAATCATCGACCGGTGCATAGTTGTGTTTGCTTGTGGTTTCTCTTACCACATAAGTTCCATATGGAAGCGGAATCGATCTTGCATATCCTTTTTCATCGGTAAACATTTCTGCCTGGCCATCTGCAGTCAGTACAACTGGTCTGGCTGAGTCAAAATCGTAACTTCCATCTGCTTTTACTTTCAGATCACTGACAAGCCATGCTGAAAAACCAACTCCCTGCAGAAGATCTGCATCGGTCTTCCCATTGTTTGCTGCCTTGATGATCTGGAACGGCTGCTTGATGACGGTTTCTTTACATACAGAAGTTCTTTCTACTGTCGGAACAGTAGCACCTTCGTAAGTACAGTCCACCTCATGTTCTGTCGGATCCAGTACGTATCCCACCGGAGCACTAAGCTCTTTCAGATAATACTTTCCAAGATAGAGATCCGATACAGAAGCTTCGCCATTCTTATCCGTTGTCAGGGATGTGATCAGGCTGTCTTTCTTATGGATCATTCCGGTTCTTCCATCCGGATGAACAATATCTTCCCTTGCATAAAGACCATATACTGCACCTTCCAGCGTTGCATCACCCTGTGCTGCATTCCCTGTCTCAGCATCCTGTTTTGCAATGTTGAGCTTTGCATTTACACGTTTGTCTGTTACGTTTTTAGTCGTTGTCTTTCCGATAGCAAGAGTCACATTATAAGACTTTGTATCGATCTGATATCCTGTTGGAACAGAGATTTCTTTCAGATAAACAACTTCCTGTGTTTTCTCCATTGTGAGCTGTGAAGCACCATTCTGATCAGTTGCAGGCATCTCTGCAATCAGCTTTGTACATGCAGCATCGGAATAGATCCCGTACACTGCACCAGCCAGTGCATTTCCTGTATCCTGGTCTTTCTTTACAATGGATACCTTGCATTCTTTTGTCCAGGTTACTTTAAAATCCACATATTTCTCATTTCCGACACCTTCACCGAAAACAAGAGCCAGGTCCTGTGTTCCGGATCCTGTTACAATCTTGTAAGCAGAGTATTCTTTATCAATGCTTCCCTTCATCCGAGAAGAAAATGTAGCACTGACGCTCTCTGCCTGATCAAGTGGTGCTGTCAGATAAAACTGTGTACCTCCACTGATTTCTACACTTGCTCCTGCAGCACTGGTTTTACCGGTTGTCACATTTACAAGCTTTACACCGCTTGGCAACTTAAATGTGATTGTCTGCAGTTTATCTGCTTTGAATGTGATCACGCTTGTTCGCTGGCTGTTTCCTTCCACATAAGCCTTTACATTAGATTCGGAAAAGCTCATATCTACAGACGGAATGTCCGGCATATTTACACAATAATTGTAAAGTTCCATTGCCAGGTTCTTTCCTGTTGCATTGGTTCCGGATGCCCAGTCACTGGATCCATTTGCATAAGCTGCTGCAAGATGGGTAATGATGAATCTCTTTCCTGCCGGAAAATCCGGATGTTTCTCATCGAAGAAACCATTCTCATCACTTGCTTTTGTTCCGTAATAGCAGACCTTTGCAAGTGTCTTTCCATCGGCAAGTTTCTGGATCGTATAAGTTCCATTTCCCGGTCCTTTTTTCGATGGTTCAACACAGTATGCTGTCGCATTGATGCTTCCCCATTTCACATAATATGGACAAGTCAGATAAGAACCTAATCCATAGTCTGCGTAATAGTACCAGGAACCGGCTGTGACTGTGACTGATTTTGTTCCTGTCTCACCGGAAGCAAGCATCATTGGCATATCAAAAGTAATACTTTCGCCTGCTTCAAGATCTGCAAGAGCAACTTCCTGGTCAACAGCTTCCTGCATAACCTCTGAGAGTGTGATCCCTGTTTCCGGATCAACGGTCTCCTGATTCTCCGTTGCTTCGATCTCTGCATCAAATTCTTTTTCTGTCAGTTCTGTTTTGCTCTCCGTTTCAGCAGCACCAGTTTCCTCTGTAGACGAGTCAGCCTCAGAATCCTCTGTTTCTGTCTTATCGGAAGAACCAGCATCCTGATCAGAAGAACTTTCTGACTGCGAATCTTTCTGCTGATCCGCTTCTTTTACCACGATCTTTCGATTGATCTGGTAGGTTGGGTGATCCGTTGTCTGTGGTTCTACATAATAGACTGCCTTATAGGAATTGGCATAATCGGTAGAAAAGTCATTCCCGTCCGTATCTTTTGCTTCCTGAAATGTAACTTTTACTTTGCTGTCATCCTGGATCGTAAGACCGATATAATCACTCTTTACATCGAAATTGTCTCCAACCTTGATCTCATAATCCTTTGCAGTTACCACTTCATCTTCATCCAGCTGATCCTTGATTTCCTCATAATACGGAATCTTTTTTACAGATCCGGCATCATCAGAAGCATAGGCAACAGCGGGAGAGAGTACCGTCGATAGAACCGTTACTGCAGTCAATAAACCGGACATCACCCTGCGTGCTTTCTTTTTCACGTTCATTCTCTTAAATCCTTCCTTTCTGATTCTTTTGTGTATGGTTATCTGTTAGTTTCTGCATATTATCTTTTATACGAAGATGATCGCCTCCTTTCCTGAAATTTGCGCTATTTGGGACAGTCAGCACAAGCTGAGATAACAGCACAAATATATGGCGGTACTTGTTTGTCACAAATACCGCCACATGATTTCTACTGTCATCCTCTTTTTAGATTCAGACATTTTATTTTGATTTAAGATTTAAGCGTTTTCCTGTTTTCTTTCCCGGATCCGTTCCTATATCAGTTTCCATCTCTGATACGTTTTCTTCTGGCAGACACGCAGCTTTTCGCTCTATGCATGTTCAAACCAAATATCACTCCGGGCAGGCTATTCATTTTTCAAGGTACATGAAGGTGTTCTATGCAAACCCTTCATATAACGAAACGCTCAGAGCCTGTTTTACAGTGGTCTAATTCAATTTTTTTGAAATTTTTTTAAAATTCTTCGTTTTCCGCCTTTTTTTTCATCGTTTTTAATGCCCTGTTCAGGAGGTCATTTACACTCTGCTGTTTGATTCCCAGATAATCTGCAACATCCTGCTGACGCATTTCCTCGAAATAAACCAGATTGAGTACCGTCTTTTGTCTCTCTGTTAACTCTTTGATCAAAGCGTTCAGAATTTCTCTGTCGATAACATCGTCAACAAAATCTTTTGAAGATCCTCTCATAATCTCCGCATCATCTGTAACATCGCTGTTAGAAAATACACCATGATTGGTGCTGATTTTGCTCTGGCTGTATGCCATACGGTCTTCAGCCTCTATCAGCAGACGGATATACCAGTTTTCATTATCAAAGAACTCTTTATTGAATTCCTTGTTATCGCCAGTTACACTCACATATTCATAGTCATCACAACTATGAAGTGGAAATACGGTTGATTGATTTCCTGCTGTATAAAGCACATATCCGTGATCATAAACAGAGATTGTTGTATCTGCATTGATCATTTCCTTTACTACAACTTTGTGTTCCTTCAAGGATTTCACGCTTGGGATTCTCTTCTCCACATCAGCAACTTTCACGATTTTTTTCAGTTCTTTTAATGTCAACATAAAGACCACCTTTCTGCCTTTCGGCTCCGGGTGGTCCATTCCATCTTTTATAAAATTCCTGCACAGACATAAAGAACTGCAGTACAAGAGGTCACGAACTCACCCGTTTTTTTTGAACGGGAGTCCGCGACTCCTTTGTAACGCATGTATCTGCGTTTAGATTAAGTTTGCCAGATTGCCTGGCTTATTGAGTTGCTATGTGCATCTTCTGATTTATTCTCTGTTTGCTGTTTGCGAAACATGGAATAATCGCCCATAGCATCGTAAGGACAACGCCTTACAAATTCCTGGTATTCGATTTCAGTCATCTTTGCTTCCTCCTTTGTGTCATATTATCAAAATCTCTATTTACAATTATTTTTGCAAAAAAGAATTCAACCTCTATATAACGAAACGCTGAGAGCCTGTTTTACAGTGGTGTACGACAAAAAAATTTAAAAATTTTTCGAAATACGTCAAAAAAGCCCGACAAAACAAATACTTCAACAATCTCCAAAACCAGAAAATACTTCTGATCTTGCAGTGTATCCGTAAATGTTTTGCCGGGCTCTTAGTGATTCCAGTCAGGTTCAGCTCCTTGACAAACTCTTGCTGTCTGGTGCGTTCTTGATGGTTCCTGCCAAATCCAACGCTTACTACAGACAGCTCATTCTATTCTGTTATGATCCCTGATTCATCATCTTTCGGGAATACGTCCGCATCCTGGACTTTAATTGTTCATCTCGGATGTGGATCGGACGAACCGACACCATATCATCCTTTACAAATATCTCCAATGTACTGCGACATTTTTTGCACTCCACTTCTGAATCGCTTTGTGCGCTCTTTTCAATAAATGCTCCACATACAGAGCAGTGTACATGCCATTTAATAGCACCTGATCCCATATAGGCTTCCTCCTTTAAGCAATAAGATATTTCTCCATTTATTACTCAACGGACCAAAGGGAAATCAAATCCGCCTTATGAGCATCATGCCATCCATTCCGTAAGTGCCAAAGCTACACGAACAGCACGATTTCTATTCTGATCAGATCTGCTTTGTCGATCTGTGCATCCTTTTTTATCCTTTCACCAGCTACCACTCACTCTTTCCGGTATAAAAAATTCCGCTGTGATTCATTAACATGATATTTCAATAGTTTCAAATACATCACCAGTCAGATCACAGATGTCCTGGATCTGAATCTCGGTATCATCAATCCGTAAGTGGACTGATGGATCAAAAAATTCTACGGTTCCAGATAATGTATGGTACTGACCAATTAATGGATCCTTCCATGACTTTTGAAAATAAGTTGCCTGTATCTTCATTCCATATGCCAGGATCCTTAATTTCATATCCAGCTCATTTTTCTTTTCCTCAGATAAATCTCTTTTTGGTTCGTAAATGATTTCCTGTTGCCGGATCGTTTCATCCAGTCCACGAAGTGCCGCAAATGGAGCAAACTGTTTTGCCCTGCGTCCTACATCCATGGGATGTCTCCTGGAAACCGGTCTTGGTAAATATAAATACGGTTGATATGCACTTGCCAGCACTATTCGCACCTCCTCTAAGCACGGTGTCCTCCAACCTGTTCATTGCGTTCTCTATAGGTGGAACACTCCAGCAGATTGGATCCACGCATGATCGCATTCTTTCCATAACGCTGCTTTACATTCAATACTGCTTCCTGTAAATGCCGTTCTTTATCAGTCTGTTTGGGATCATCAAACAGGCTGTACTGCACATAACTTTCAGGAGCAACCCTGTTCGCACACACCTCGATTCTTCGGATTCCGGTATATCTGTCTGCAATCCTGAGATATAAATCTTCCACTGCATCTATGATCTTTTTGGAACTGTTACTTTCTCTTTCGAGTTTTACGGTTCCTTTGGATGCCTCATGCTCATACCTGTGGTCATAGGCGATCCATAAGGTGAGAGAGCTTGTTACCAGTCCTTTTTCAAACAGATCCAGGACCAGATTATCTGTCATTTCCCTTACGATCACAAGTGCTTCGTCAAAAGAATAATTTCGCATCAGCACCTGACCATTTGAAAGGCTGTGTTCCTCCGAATGATAGTTCTTGATGTCACTCATCCGGCACGTTTCATATCCCCATGCATGATCGATCAACAGCTCTGCATCAATCCCAAACATCTTATACAGCCAGTCTTCGGATCTTAAAGAAGCCATTGCAATATCGCCCATCGTATGGATCCCGTAACCAGCCAGTTTTTTTTCAGTCCGGGATCCAATCCTCCAGAAGTCACTTAATGGTTTATGATCCCATAGCTGCTCTCTGTAAGAGAATTCATCCAGGATTCCAATATGGTCATCCACATGCTTTGCTACGATATCCATTGCGATCTTAGCAAGATACAGATTGGTTCCCACACCAGCGGTTGCAGTGATACCTGTTTCCTCCATAACCTCCTGCATAAGCTTTATCGCCATTTCTTTTGCAGTGAGATGATAAAGCTGCAGATAGTTTGTCACATCAATAAAACACTCATCAACACTGTACACATGGATATCTTCTTTTGAGACATACCGTAGATAGATTCCATAGATCTTTGCGGAATAATCCATGTACAACTGCATCCTCGGCATGGCTGTAATGTACTTCACACAATCCGGTATCTCATGGATTCGGCACCGGTTCTTGATGCCAAGAGACTTCATAGCCGGAGTGATTGCCAGGCAGATTGTTGACTTTGATCTGGTCGGATCTGCAACCACC
Source organism: Roseburia sp. AF15-21 (assembly GCF_003479505.1). Lineage (NCBI taxonomy): Bacteria > Bacillati > Bacillota > Clostridia > Lachnospirales > Lachnospiraceae > Roseburia > Roseburia sp. AF15-21. Next base: position 44,794 of record NZ_QUHG01000012.1, read on the forward strand.
AGGTTTGTTTTAAATGGATTCAGCCCACGTTCTACGCATTCTACAGAAGCATAAAAGGACTTCAGATCAATACAGATAATAGAAGTCTGATCCTGACTCACATTGCCACCTCCCATACGTCTTTCCTCTTTTTGTAACATGTATCCCATTTTGACTATCAATGATTGTCTATCCTTCCTGTTTTCATTGAATTACAGGAAATTCATTTCACATATCCATTGACAAAAGAGGAAATATTGTGTATCTTATAGGAAAGATGTTTCCCTTATCTGTGATTCACATTATAGGAGAGATATTTCCCTTTGTCAAGATTAATTTTTAATTTTCAGGAGACACATTTCCCGTTTTGCCTTGAGGCGGCTAATGAAACTTATAAGACAAGGCTTAGAAAGAGGTATGTTTATGACATTCGGTGAAAAAGTAAGATCATTAAGAAAAGAAAAAAAGATGAGTCAGCAGGAACTGGCCAGTATGGTTGGTGTTTCATATAGGACCATTCGATCCTGGGAAGTAGAAGGACGTTTTCCAAAACAAAATGTTCTGTATCAGAAACTGGCAGATGCATTACAGTGTGACGTTTCTTATCTCATGAGTGAGGATGAAGCTTTTATCACAGAAGCATCCGAACAGTTTGGTAACCGTGGTGCCAAACAGGCTCAGCAGATCCTGGAACAGGCTGCAGCTATGTTTGCTGGTGGATCACTGACAGACGAAGATAAAATAGCTTTTATGGATGAGATCCAGAGCCTTTATCTGGATTCCAAAAGACGTGCAAAGAAATTTACACCGAAAAAATATCTGAAAAACCAAGAGGAAAAATAATAGAAGGCGGGATTATTGTACACCTAATCTGTTACCTTATAGTTACAAGGATATTTCTGCCCTTTTTATTTTTTACTTTTGAGGTGATTTATTTGAGAAACACTTACATATATACAGAAACAAAGAAATTAATCAAGAAATATGGCACCAGGGATCCCTTTGAGATCATGGATCAGATGAACATTGTTGTCGGGGAAACTTCCAGATATAAGACACTGAAAGGATATTGTTTTATGAGCTGCAAGACGATCTATGTCATGATCAGCAGTTTCCTTTCAGAAGAAGAAAAGATGATCGTTGCCGCCCATGAATTAGGGCATATCATCCTGCATCGTTCCCAGCTGAAAATGGCTCCGATGCAAGATGATACACTCTACAATATGACGGATAATACAGAATACCAGGCCAATCTGTTTGCTGCCGATCTTCTGATTGATGATGAGGAGATCGAAGATATGGTTCAGAACGAAGACCTGGATTACTTCGGACTCTGCAGTTCTCTGAATGCAACTCCGGAACTCATGAGCTTTAAACTATACAGCCTGACAAAACGAGGCCAGGCTTATCATATGCCGATGGAGATTCAGAGTAATTTCCTGGCAAAATAATAAAGGATAAGCGCATTCTACAATAAGAAAACTATAGATTTATCTCACTGAAAGGAGGAACATTTATGTCAAGACATCATATTGAAAAAGTAACTTGTCCTTCCTGCCATCATGAGGGGGATTTTGAGCTCTGGGACAGTATTAATACTGCACTGGATCCTGAAATGAAAGAGAAGGTACTTAATAAATCTATTTTCCTTTATACTTGCCCGAGCTGTGGAGAGACCTTTCGTTTAAACTATCCTACACTCTATCACCAGATGGAAGATCTTATCATGATTTATCTGGTTTCTGAATCAGAAGTAGAAAAGACATATGAAATGTTTTATGGTGAAAATGCTTTGTTTGATTTTCGTACTGAAAAATATTTATCCCGAATCGTAACGTCACCAAATCAGCTCGTTGAAAAGATACAGATTTTTGATGCAGGTAAAGATGACAGGATAATGGAACTTGTTAAATTACTTGTGACAGATTCTCTTCACGAGAATAATCCTGATAAAGAATTTGATGAACTGCGCTTTGCTGTCGACGACGACGGAACAAATATTCTTGTAATCATTAATAAGGGTGAGATCACTGGTGCAGTTGACATTGACAATATGTATGAATTTGCTTCTTCACACTGCACTGATTTCAAAGATCTCCGCGATGATGAGGATATTGTTATCAATAGGGAGTGGATCCTTAACAAACTTACCGAAGAACAAAATTAATAATATATTTGGTGGCTACACCCCCAAGCCCCTGTAGAATAAATAACGCCAGTACTGGAGGTAGTGTAAAATAGTTTGTGTTTTTGGTAAAAAATAACTCCTTTTTGGTAAGAATTCAGATATGACAATTCTTATCGAAAAGGAGTATTTTTTATGGCAGTTGCAAAGGAACAAATTCGACAGATCATCTCAGAAAACAACATTAATAGCGTTGCAGATATATACACGCTTCTGAAAGACAGTTTCAAGGATATCCTGCAGGAGCTGATGGAGGCAGAACTGGATGCAACTCTTGGCTACGAGAAAAACCATAAGGGAGATCTACAGACAGACAATAAAAGAAATGGTCATTCTACAAAAAACTTAAAGAGTCAATACGGTGAATTTCAAATCGACGTACCAAGAGACCGTAACGGTGAGTTTGAACCAAAACTTATCCCTAAATACCAGAGAGATATTTCAGGGATTGAGGAAAAAGTGATCTCTTTATATGCCCGTGGTATGAGTACACGTGACATCCACGACCAGCTCCAGGATCTTTATGGAATTGAGCTGTCAGCTGAAATGGTCAGCAAGATCACAGACAAAATACTTCCTCAGGTTAAGGAATGGCAGTCCCGTCCTCTGAACCCGGTTTATCCGTTTGTCTTTATGGACTGTATTCATTATAAAGTACGTGAGGATGGCAGAATCCTGAGTCGTGCTGCGTATGTAGTTCTTGGCGTTACAGTGGAGGGATACAAAGATATCCTCAGCATCACAGTAGGTGCAAATGAAACCAGCAAGTTCTGGCTTGGGATGCTTAATGATCTTAAGAACCGCGGAGTAAAAGATGTCCTTTTCTTCTGCGTGGATGGTCTTCCGGGTTTTAAAGAAGCTATTCAGGCAGTTTATCCGCAGGCAGAGATCCAGAGATGTGTGATCCATATGCTACGCAATTCTTTCAAATATGTAAATTATAATGATCTGAAAAAGTTTTCCTCGGATTTCAAAGAAGTGTACAATGCTCCGAACGAAACAGCCGCTTTAACAGAGCTGGAGAACATGAAAGAAAAATGGGGGAAGAAATATCCGTACGCGATCAGTAACTGGGAAAATAATTGGGAAGATGTAAGTTCCTTTTTCCAGTTTTCTAACGATATCAGACGCATTATGTATACGACAAATATCATAGAAGGATTAAACCGCCAGTATCGGAAAGTCACAAAAACGAAAAGCGTATTCCCAAGCGATTCTGCATTGGAAAAGATGCTGTATCTTGCCAGCGAGAACGTAGTCAAAAAGTGGACGCAGAGATACCGGAACTGGGATCAGGTATTGAATCAGCTGATCGTCCTTTACGGAGAACGGCTCACTGCTTATCTGTAAGAGAAAAGAAAAGCAGGAATGGGGAAGCTCTTTTAAGCCCCTCATTCCTGCTCTCTGTCTATTCCTTCGGCATTTATATTATTGCCAGAAATTTCCGATCCTATTCCAGAGGTCGGGTGTGGGCAGAGCCCACAAAAGGCAATAATCATGATGCCTTACTTGTCATGCAAAAAAATCAAAAATGATGTATATAATTTTCCTACATGGCAATACTGTAAGTACAAAGATATATTCGACAGCCGCATAATCATTAATTCGACAGCAAAGTTTTACATATCTATTTCTTATCAGAAAGATTTACTTTCCATAGACACAAGAATTTTTACACCCTCGTACTGGATATCAAAAATCCCGCACCGGCGTTATTTATTAAAATATTTTGTTTTTTAATCTTCAACACTCTCTACTGAAACTTCTTTTTTTTCCTACTTTTACCAGAAATCATCTTGTGTCCTGTATAAATAGCCATAATCATGCAAAGCAAAGAACTTGCTGCAAAGTACTTATGGCCTTCTTTTGATCCCCTATAACCTGTATAAAAAGTTCCAAGCATTGTAATCAGTGCACCGATAGACCAATATTTATGTGCTTTCATTCAGATACCTCCTGCCGTTTTTCTTAATCATATACCTTTTAAAAGATATATACAAACTGTTAAGGAAACAATCGGAGTTGGTGTAAACGAAAAAGCAGCCTTGAGATTTTTCGTTTGCACCACCTTCGATTCTTTCCTTAACGATTTTCTCAATCTTATGTTATCTAAAATGCTCTTTTGCTCATCAATCAAGAGTATTATCTTCTCATTTTCTCCCGCATATTCCCGCATATGTTCTAGTCCTACCAGTGCAGCGTAAATCTGTTCATCTTCCTCCTCTTCTTCTTTCCAAATCCTCTGTTCTTGAAACTTTAATTCCTCTTTATTTTTCTCCATCTTCTTCAAATGTGCCCGAAGTTCTTCCTCAGACATGCAATTAACCTCATTCACATAATACCTCCTTTATTTTTGTTGCAACAATTTATTAAGCTTCCTTATTTTCTGTATTCTTTTTTAAAGCAATCCATAAAACTATAAAAAAAGCCACATACACAACCATCCCCATCATAGTCGATTCCCTAGCATACTTTGTTGACAAATTTAATATACCCTGCTCTTTCCCAATTTCTTTTACCACATCCAAACCAGAAAATTTTTCCATCCAATGTTTGAGTTGCCATAAATAATAGACAATTACAGCAAAATATATACCTATAATTCCGCCTAATCCCAAAGTATAATTTTTCATAGATTTATTCCATAAAATTTCTTTCTTCGCTACATAAATATATAAAGCAAAGATAATGATACTCCCTAAAATAAGGATTCCCATTTCCATCATAAAGGCTGTAATAATCAAATTACTTGCAGACTTTGCAAATTGTTCTATAATAGCATCTACACCCATTTTTAAACATGCTACCGCTAAACCAAACATTACTCCAACAAATCCAATTTTTAAATAATTTTCATTTTTTCTGTTTTCTATTTTAATAGCTACATACAGCGCAGCACTATAAAATGTCCACAAAATAAATGCTGCTATAAACAATTGATCAAAATATCCCCATGCCATATATGGAACTCCAACTAATATCTTAGAAGCACCTCCGAAAATAAGCGTTGCAATTATTACAATCAAAATATCTTTATTCTTCTCCATCATTCATTTTCCCCTTTCAATAATTCTTCTAATAATTTCTGACTATCCTCGTCCGCAAAAGATGGTGTAGATAATTTATCACTAAAATCTAAAATTTGTGTTCGGCCAAACTCCATAAACCCATCAACAGATTCAATATATGCTTTATCACCAGAATAGGTTAACGGTGTATACATTAATTTTCCATCCGTTGAATATGATAAATAACCCGAAATATTTGTATCTTTATGTCTTTCATCCAAAGTGCCCGTTATCGTATAAGTTCCGTCTGGATTTGGAACATCTTTTCCCGAAGCTATTTTATATATTCCTGCTGCATAATCTGATGCCCATATTTTTCCAATGCCAGGTTCTGAGTCTCTATATGTATCCATTGGAATATTATAATTCCAGTTCTGAAAAGTTGCTCTATCTTCTGAATTTCCAACACAAATAGTGCCTCTATTTCCACCTTCTGAAGACTGGAAAATAACTGTCACTTCGCTTTTGGATAATGAAGAAAGTGTAAATTGCGTTAACCCTAATAACGCACTCAAACCTGCTGCTGCCTTTACATTTGGATCTGTTGAAGATAATTCTCCTGATAATACCTTATGTCCAGATGTTGTATATATATCTTCTTTAGGTATTTCTTCCAAACTAAATCCTAAAATTCCCTCTAATGCATCAAACTCCATTGCTGAGATTTCTTTTTTCCCATCCAACTTCCAAATAGGTTGAAAAGATATTTCATTATCTGGAACATAAATAGGATATATCTCTCCTTTATAAAACAACGCTTTTTTATCTTTTGAAAGAAATACTAATTCTGTTCCTTCTGTACGTTTTATACACGCAATATCCATTGTCGTTAAAACAATTCCTTTTTGTTTCAAATACTCAGTTTCTGATTCGCTTAATTTTAATTCCTCTTTAGCTTTCAACCACGATTCCAGCTTTAAGCATTCCACCTCCATAATTTTTTTCCAATCGAAACCTGTTCTGGGTATGTATGTTCCACTTTGAAATCGTCCGCTCATACTATTAAGTGCAGTTGTGATAGCTTCACGCAGACTACTTGTCGTTGAAAACAATATACTTGTACTACCTTCAATTTCATCATATTTATCTGATTTGCTTTTCCATTCATCATACAACTTCTGACTAGATTCAGCCAATCGTTTATAGTCATTTACCTTCCAACTATAATATAAATCTATGATAGAATTAGAAGTCTCTTTTTTCATTTCATACTCATCTGCTTTTTCCAAATAAAACTCCTTGTTATCAAGTGCTTTTTTCATTTGGCTTTGAATATTCGCCCCATCAAGAACTTCATCTCCTACCAAATCTTTTAGTGTTGAAAATTCTGCAATATCATACGCATTCGCCGACTTTATTGCATCAATTACAGTTATATAATCGACCAACTGTTGCTTTAAATTCTCAAAAGAAACGCTTTTAATTTCATTATCTGTAGAAAATGCAGTTACACTCTTAGAAACAATATCCAGAGTCTCATTATCATTTTCGAGCTTATGGATTGCCTGATCACATTGGCTTTTTATATCATTCGGGTTTAAATAATCACTTTCTTTCATAAACTTTCCTCCCTAGTCATCGGCGGCTTTAATCACTGGATATCTAGTTCCATGTTGTGCAAGTTTCCCCATCATCTCATCAAACTGCGAAAAACTAAGATTCAGACTTCTTATATTGTGAACATCACCATCTAAGGTCTGCCCTAATAATTCAATTCCTTGCTGTGCATATCCGTATGCCTCTTTACTTTTACTGTTCGCTGAAATTGTTGTCTTAGAATCCTGTGGAACTAACGGAACATGACGAAAATAACTTTTAGCCGTTTCAATTTGAGTTGCAACTTCGTTTACATGCCCATTATTTACTTTTATTCCTTTTGACATCGTCACCATCTCCTTTACTAAATTTATAAACATGCACTCTTATATTTAATACTACTTTATTTACCATAACATTCAGCATAAAAACTTTATTATTATTTTCATAAATAATATTTCCATTTAAACCTAATGTTTTTATATAATTTCCTACTTCTATATTTGTGACACTTGTGTCAAGTTTTATATTATTTTCTTGATTATTCTGTATATCTGCTATCACCTTAATTATAGTAGCATAAGTCGAATTTATTGCCTTCTCAATCCCAGATAGTAGTAAAGATGAAGCCACTTTTTCTTGTAGTACTTCTGCATCAGTTTTCTTTTCTCCAGCTATCTCTAAAATAGTTTTTTTACCTAAATTGTGTTCTATAAAATAAGAATTTCTCCACGATAGTATTTCAAATCTTTGATTTCTTTTAGCATTCTGGTTACTTTCAATTACAACACCTAACGGGTTGTAATAATTAATAAAATCTGTATGTGTTAACTTAACAATATACTTTTTGCATTCTTCCTCCCAAGAAATAGTAACATATTTTCCATGCATCATTGTTCCCAGATCTTTCATTCTACAAATATAGGAGATAATAGCAGAAATCGTACAATGATTCTTTAGATTTTCTTGTTCCTGATTCATATAATCTAACATTCTACTTTGAGCAATAACCGCTGTTATTTCTGAATATCTTTTTAGAAAGTCCTATAAAAAAGGACTTAATTTAGCATCTCCATTGAACCATCTACAGCTTCTTCAAATATAGCAACACTAAATAAAACTGCCAAAAGTACAGATGATACAATTCCATAGATATTCAATTTTTCATATCTATTTCATGATCCTACTTTCTTCTTTATTCTGCCTCATTAATTGGTTTTTTCATAATATCATCATTGATTTGATATGATGGATCGTCTGCTTTTTTCATTATTTCTTTTAGCTTTTCGTACGAAAATGACTTGACATCCTGATTTGGAAAGTCATTCCCCTCCCTAACATAATTGAGCACAATCTCTGATAGGCGTGTCCAATACCGTTCTATCTGATGTTCGCCTTCAAAGTCCATACCAGTATCTGTAATAACTCTTTTACGATACCATTCAATGTAATCATGCACTTTATTATTTTTATTTAGGACATATAAATTCCCTTCCTCATCAAACTCACTTGATAAATACTTTTTTACATCCTCTAATGTGACCTTTTCTTTACAACGGTCAGACATATTATAAACATGTAACGCAACAAACAACTCCTTTTCATCAATATGTTCATATGAACTATATTCATATAAATGAAGCGGACCATCCTTGCGAATTAATGCATCATTTTGTCTTCTATAAGCTATACAAATCTCCCATTCTCTTTCTTCCGCTTCCTTCTTTTGAAATTGCAGATATCGCAGATATAAAATAGAGCCTATTGCTATAAAGCAACATATTAACACACCAACTTTCACTATTTTTTTCATAATCAATCCTCCATTATCGAATCCTTAATAACATACCACGAATTTTCTTTTTTCTTTATCAATTCCCTTAACTGTTCTTCCGAAAGTGATTCCAGATTTGTAAGCTTTATTTCAGGGTGTTCATTCGCATAGTTTTGCATAATACTCCTTAAATCTCCCAAATACTCCTCTACTTTTGATTTTCCAGCCATTCCAACATCATCCGGCGATTTAAACCACTTTGTATACTCATCTAAAACTTTAACTTCATTACTATTCTTTTCGTCAAGACCAGCAACTAATTGTTCAATTGTTATATCAGCATTTGTTTTATTATAAACATGTACTCTTATATTTAATTCTACTTTATTTATCATAACATTCTGCATAAAAACTTTATTATTATTTTCATAAATAATATTTCCATTTAAACCTAATGCTTTTATATAATTTCCTACTTCTATATTTGTGATACTTGTGTCAAGTTTTATATTATTTTCTTGATTATTTTGTATATCAGCTACCATCTCAATTACGGTAGCATAAGTGGAATTGAACATCAAATCGTTTTCTTTATTCTATCACAGCTTCTATTGATCCGCCATCAATCTTTCAAACCAAGTGTCCATAGCAAGGATGAACTGACTTGCTCCTGCCCATTCTTCTAGCATCTCATCCAAGGTCTTGTGTTTTACATATTTCTGCACATACACCCAGGTGGCTATACCACTGGCCTCAGAAATAATTCCTGTTATGATCTTACGCATGATGTCCTCAAATTCTGCGATTTCCTCTTTTGGAACGATGTCATAGAGATTAGGAATCTGAAAATCTTCTTTCCCACAGTTCTCATGTACATTAATCAGCTCTGCTTTCACCCTCTTTCTGGATTCCTCGGGTAATTTCAAATATTGCCAGATCATTGAGACCACTTCGGAAGGTGTGTCTTTTTTGATCGGTGGTAACTGAATAAAATCATTCTTTTCGCTCATTTTCATATCCTCCTCAAGATAAAATAAAATCAATAATAGATTCTCTTGTCATGTCCAATACAGTATCTACGAAGACTCCTGCAAAAAGGATCAGATACAGAATTACACTCAGCGAAAACAGAAATGCAACCTGTACCCAGTCATGGTAACAGTATGCAGTCGCTATAATCAACAAAGTGAATATAAACCCAAGGATCCCTCTGACAACCGCATAAGTCTGTACTGTCATCTTTACTGCCAGTCCGATCACAAAAAGGATCAGCCATACCGGCAGTAATAATATTTTCCCAGCAAGTTTTAAAATAAACATGTGCACCTCCTATCTTACCAGTCCTGGCATATCATGGTTCACCTCTGCCTGATAATACCCGTTCATCGTAGACGGTGCATTAAACAGGGCTGCTAATAAATATTTCTTGATGTTCTTCACTTTGGTGGTGTTACCACGCATACAGTGTAAGACATACTCGATATGTGAATAGGTCAGCATCAGAAATTTTTTCTTCACCAGTGATGCCGGATACCAGTTGCTGGCAATCAAGATCTTGTCATTTTTACACATCACAGTTTCTACGATCAGGTTCACGATTTCATCTACCTGTCGCATATCGTCATGATGGGTTACTTCCAGTGATTCATAATCAATGGTCTCCTTGACAAGGTTTTCATAAGCCTGATAATCCTCAGAGCGATTATCGCTATCACATCTTTTCTCATCCACAGATATGATATGATTAGATTTATTATCATTCATTTCAGTATCACTAAGATTAGTATTATTAGGGTTTGAAATGTAAACTTCTTGAAGTTTGTTTTCGGGACTTCTAGAAGTTTGATTTTGGGACTTCATGAAGTTTAAATTGTAAACTTCTGCAGTCTCTTCATTTTCCACAGAAGTTTGTTTTTTAAACTTCTCTAATTCCTCTCCAAATTTTTTCTCATCTGTTTTCTCAGGCATAAAGGTTTTTACGTAGATAACATTCACCTTTCCAAATCCCTGTCTACGTTTCTCAATCAGACCAATTCCTGTTTCGTCATCCAGTTCTCTCATGGATTTGATGGCTTTATTTCTGCCACAGTTCAGTAATTCCATGATATCTTCGATGGAAAAGTAGATATATGCTCTGTTTTTGTCGTCAAACCACTGATTCTTGATGGAAAGAGACATTCGATCCAACATCAGTCCATATAAAATTTTGGCATCGCTTGATAAATCTTTAAAGTAGCTGTCTGTAAATAATGCTTTTGGTATGCGGTAGAAGCTGAACTGATCAGCTTCGGTACCGTAAAAATAATTAAATGTCATTTTTTTCTCCATAATTTCCTCCTTTCATTTTCTGCTAAGAAGTCCTCTTTTTAAACTTCTTTGACATTGTTTTCTTAGCTTTTTCTCTCCTTAACAGGACTGTTCCTGCATCCACTTTTCTAATAATGATTCAATCACCTGCTCCATATCTTTGGCTGTATAATCATCCGGAAAATACTTTGTCAGTTTCTTTTCTGAGAAAGTAAGAGACCGGGATACTTTCTTTGCCATCACACAGTTATTGAAAATCGATAACATCTGAATCTGATTGATTGGTCCATCATTCAGCTGATTTCTGAGTGCTGCAATCTGTTTTGGTTTGATGAATCCGGTGTCGCTGATATATTCGTAGATCCATCCCTGTACTTCCTTATCGATGTAGGAGATATTGACAGCAACCGTAAACTGAAGCTTCTTGTTATCTACCAGATCAAGAAGTTCCGGAATAAGTTCTGTTAATCGTACAAATCTTTGAACCTGAGCTCTACTTTCCCCAACTTGCTTGCTCAAGACTTCATCAGATCTCAACTTCGTCTCATTTTGAGACAAAGTTAAATCTGTTCTAACTCCCTGTCTTTTCATTGCCTCTAGTTTCATCTTATAAGCAAATGCTTTCTCACTCGGCAACAATTCCTCTCGCTGAATGTTAGCATCCACCATAGCCACAATGGCATCATCATCCGATAATTCTCTTACGATTGCCGGAATAGTTGTAAGTCCTGCAAGCTGTGCTGCATGCATTCTTCTGTGACCGGATACCATTTCATATTCTTCATTATCATCCATTCGAAGCAGTACCGGTGTCAGTACTCCATTGATCCTTACACTTTCAACCAGATCCTGCATCTTTTCATCATCCAGCACCTTGAACGGATGATTTTTAAACGGATGGATCTTACTGATCTCTATCTCCATTGCAGATTCTTCATTTACCACACCAAGCAGTTCATCAATGCTTGCCAGTTTAATCTTTTCGCCACTTCTATTTTTCATTTTTCAAAACCTCCTGTGTTAAGTTCTTATATGCTTCGGCAACTTTTCCTTTCGGGCAGTGCATGTAGATGCTTTTTCCCTCTGCACTGGTCTCAGCTGCTTTTACAGACATCGGAATCACATTTTCAAATACTTCTATCTGGCTTCCGTATGTTGTATGTACTCTCGATGCAATGTCCCTTGCGTAATTGGTTCTGAAATCAACCATAGTCAACAGAATGCCCTCAATCGCCAGTTTCCGGTTCAGCCTTTTCTTTACTGTAAGAATGGTCTTGATCAGCTGCTGAAGTCCTTTCACCGGCAGATATGCGGCCTGTACAGGTATCAGCACGGAATCGGAAGAGACCAGTGCATTGATTGTCATCATACCAAGACTTGGCATACAGTCGATCAGGATATAATCGTATCGGCCTCTTATCGCATCGATATATTCCTTCATGATCATTTCTCTGCTCATAACATTTCCCATCGTTACTTCCAGGGCAGAAAGCTCAATATTTGCCGGAAGTAGATCTACATTTTCCTGGTGATGTAAGATACCATCTTCCAGAGAGATTTCTTCTTCGTTAATGACATCCATCATAATCGTTGCCAGTGTGATGCGAAGATCATCCGGTTCCTCATATCCAAGACTTGCGGTTAAACTTCCCTGTGGATCCGCGTCGATCAGCAACACTTTCTTACCTTCTCTTGCCAGTCCAATGCCTACATTTACGGTTGTGGTGGTCTTTCCGACGCCACCTTTCTGGTTTACTACGGATATAACTTTACACATGATTTCTTCCTCCTTTAACTATCCCATGATTCTTTTTTCCATAATTTCAACAGTGCCAGTATTTCCCGTTTCATCATTGCCGGTGTATAAGAATTTGGAAAATACTTGTGCAACTGCTCGTTTGTGAATGCCACTCTTGTGATCTCACCCTTTTTCACTTCACACATGATCTCTTCCATCTTTTCCAGTGACAACTGTTTTTCTTTACTCAGTTGCCGGATCCTCTGGGCCTGTGAGAGTGATGGGATTGCCTGTGCATACTCCATTGCTACAAGCAGTTCTCTTTGTTCTTTTTCACTTAATGCAGCTATCTCTACAGCCGGACAAAAAGAAATGATCTCATCATCCAGTTTCTGCAACATTTCCGGTATCAGTTTTGTCAGTGAGATATAACGCTGCACTTGTTTTGGGCTATCACCACAATCTTCACTGATGATTTCTATTGCCCGCTTTCTTGGTGTTTTGTGGTCAACTTGGCTCTTTTTTCGACCACTTTTTCTTTTTAATACGTCATTCTTCAGTTTGTAAGCAAAAGCTTTTTCACTGTAGCTGATCCGTTCTCTGTGAAGATTGGAATCTACCATGCTCAAGATGGAATCATCTTCACTTAATACCCGGATGATTACCGGTACTTTACGGTATCCCAGTTTCTCCGCAGCATGTTTTCTTCTGTGGCCGGATATGATCTCATAGTATCCATCCGGTACCGGTCTGACGATCAGCGGATTTAATATTCCATACTTTTCAATGCTTTCCTGCAGAAGAAACATTTCCTTATCATCCTTCACCTGAAACGGATGCTCTTTGAACGGTCGAAGACGCTCAATCTCAATTTCTATGATTCTTTCTTCGTTTTCTTCTGATTGTCTGTTTGGTTCAGTCATCTTGACTCCTTTCCTCCAGGATTCAGGAAATAAAAAATGCCTGCCTGGAACTTTTATAGATAGTAAAGTTCCAAACAGACATTGCTGTTTGACCATTAGCTGTAGCTAATAGAATTGAATACTGTTTCAGCTAATTCATGTTTGCAGGTTTGGGAGAGATTGTTTCTTTTCCCGCCTTTTCTCTGATTTACATCCCCGAATAAGGGGTGACAACAGAGCGGAACCCAAATGTTAGCTGAACTTCCTAAAACCCATGTTTGCAAACCGGTAATTTTGATTAGCTGTCAGCTAACAAAAATCAGATTGCGTTAGCTGGAAATTGATCATTTTGAATGGAATTTCGTGTCACGAACGTGATTTGAAAATAACAAAAGCGTTCGTTGTCAGCTAATCCAGCTAACATTTTCGAACGCTTTGAAGCCCGTCGCCAAGAGGATTTGAACCTCCGACCCCTCGCTTAGGAGGCGAGTGCTCTATCCAGCTGAGCTATGACGACACATGCCGCAAACCCTTGATTTTACTGGGTTTCTGGGATTTTTCCCTTCGGCCATATATAAGATTATCAACTCTTTTTTGAGTTGTCAATCTACAGATTTTTTTGAGTTGGTAACATTAGAACGTTCCCCAATTTGGTGAATGCTTTGTTGTCACCTTTGGCATTTTTCAGAATAGATTCGAACTGAAAGTTGTTTTTCATTTTTTCCCTTTGGGGAATGCCTCGGCTTTCTCTTAGGAGGCACTTGTTATATCCATTTAACTATGAGAACTAATATTACCTAATAATTTACTTTTCCCTGCATCCAGATGACTCCCTTAAATCTTCTGCCAATTGCAGGTTCCCCCAGAAGGTCTTTTTCATTGATGCAGACATCATATATCAAATCGTTACAGTCCAGTGTAAGCAAACAGATTTTATCACCTGTCATCTTATTATTCTCCATCCTGTAATCTACAATTTCACCTAAAATGGAATACTGGTCACTTTCGATTCCGTATGGCATAAAATAAGAATCTACAATACTTAAGATATCCTCGTTAGCTATCCGTCTTGACAACATGGAATAAGTATCAATATCTTCCAGTGTAAGATTTTCAATGGCATCCTCGTCTCCCTCTCTTGCAGCTGCAATGAGGTAATTACGGTCCTGACTGTTTTTCTTTGTATTCTGGATCTGCTTTTCATTTTTGCTGATTGGCATAATGATTTTTCCATTTAATGACAATGCACTTAATGTAGCGGACATTGGACGCATCTTCGGATTTCTGTGATGCTCGGATAAATATTCTGCAACATTCTGTAAATAGAAAATCAATGTAACGCCCAGCTTCATTTCGTCACAGACACCGGCATAAGATTCTTTTTCGGAATGCTTCTCTATCTCTATCTGCTCCTGGGTCGTGATTCCGTCACCCTCTACATACGGGTAATAGTATTCAGTATGAAAGGTTCCATCTTCTGCATATTCTCCGCAAACACGGATTCCAGCTCCCGGTGCAATCTCTTTCGTCATTTCTACAAATTCATTTCCCATGGAATCTTCTGAGACTTCAATTCTATCCGGGGATGAAACGATTTTATCCGTGAGTTTCTCTATATCAGATTTTTTCATATTGTTCTGAAATCCAATTGCTCTTAAATAGCTATGCACGAATCTGTTCTTCCTTCCTTGAAATACCATCTGAAAACCTAAAACAGGCATACCCTATTATATAGTATGCCTGTCATTTTTACAATCTGCTTTCTGCAAATTTATTCATTAAATTTATTCATCTTTTGATTTCATTGCCATTTCTAAAGCTTCTTTTTCTTCTTCGGAAAGTGCAATAATAGAATTTCCATCAATAATTTCCTTAATATACGTATAGCAGCCTTCTCTGCTATGCATTGCATTGATGATATATCCGTCATTGCGCTCATTCAACATTGCAAGGGAAAAGCTCAGCTTTCCACCCATCTCATTAAAGGCATCATATTTTACAAGCCCAAGCTTCTGGAATGTAAAACGTAAAGTAGCAAATATATCTTCGATATTTTTCTTATTTGCCTTGTTAGATGCAACCAGATCATCTATTTCATCTAAACGCTCTTTCAATACATCTTCCAGCGTCCTGGCATCTTTTCCGGACATGAACTTTTTATATTTCTTTTTTAACTTACTCATCTGGACGATATTTACAATGGTAACTATGAAAAGTATCAATACCAGTGCTGCCAGTCCTACTATTACATAATCGGAATCAATTCCTAAATATTCTGAAAAAATCATGTTGTTATCCTCTTCTCTTAATTACAAACAAATGTTCTATTTTCTAATACTTTCGATTAATTCATATATTCTTGTTAATTCATCCGGGGAATAATATTCGATTTCAATTTTTCCCTTCATAGAATCCTTCTGATTAATGATAACCTTTGTTCCAAGTATTGTTTTCATTTTTTCTTCTGCTTCCTGGTAAACAGCATCCAGTTTTTTCTTTTCCGGATTCACCTCTTTTGCAGGTGCATTCTTCTGTTTCTGCATTTTCTTTACCAGCTTTTCAGTATCTCTTACACTGATTTTCTCATCGAAGATTTTCTGTGCAAGTATATACTGTTTTTCTTCATCAGTGATTCCAAGTAAAGCTCTCGCATGCCCGGTAGAGATCATATCGTCAATTACCATTTGCTGTACTTTATCACAAAGTTTTAAAAGCCGCATGGAATTAGTAACTGCAGTTCTGCTCTTTGATACTCTCTCCGCAACTTCATCCTGTTTCAGATTGAATTCATTTAAAAGGCGTTTATATGCAATTGCCTCTTCAATTGGATTTAAGTTTTCCCGCTGGATATTCTCAATCAGGGAAATCTCTACGATTTCCTGTTCAGTTAAATCTTTGATGATTACAGGAACTTTCTTTAATCCTGCCATCTTTGCTGCTCTCCATCTTCGCTCACCGGCAATGATTTCGTAATAGTCTTTCCGGTCTACTACCAGAAGCGGCTGCAAGACACCAAACTGTTTGATAGACTCTGATAATTCTAATAATGCATCTTCATCAAAATTCTTTCTCGGCTGTTCTTTATTTGGTTCTACTTTATTGATATTTACCATGACTTCATTTTTTGCATCTGTCTTCTCATTGGATGTTCCAACTTTATCTGCAATCAATGAATCCAAACCTTTTCCCAATCCACCTTTTCTTGTTGCCATTTAGATATCCTCCCTGTCAATTACTTCTTTTGCAAGAAGTCTGTAGCTTTCTGCTCCCGCTGACTTGCTGTCGTATAGATTAATTGGAAGACCGTGACTTGGTGCTTCTGCTAATCTTACATTTCTTGGAATGATTGTTTTATAAATTGTTGTATGTAAATTATTTTTTACATTATCTACTACTTCATTAGAAAGATTTGTCCTGGAATCATACATAGTAAATACAACTCCTTCCATCTTCAAATCTGGATTCAGTCTTTCCTGTACCAGGTCAATGGTATGAATCAACTGGCTGATTCCTTCCAATGCATAATACTCACACTGAATTGGAACCAATACGGTATCTGCTGTTGTCATAGCATTTACTGTCAGCATATTCAAAGATGGCGGACAATCAATAATAATAAAATCATAATCGTCCCGGATATAATCTACTGCATTTTTTAAAATATACTCTTTATCATTGATTCCCAAAAGTTCAATCTCTGCTCCGGACAAGTTTACATTAGATGGAATCAAAGTCAGATTTTCAATTTCTGTTTTATGAATACTTTCACGAATTGTACATTCATCCAGCATTAATTCGTAAACAGTATTTTCTAAATCATCTTTATCAACTCCCAATCCACTGGTAGTATTTCCCTGCGGATCCAAATCTATTGCCAATATTTTTTTTCCGGCTTCTGCCAGACATGATGACAAATTAATAGACGTTGTGGTTTTACCAACTCCGCCTTTCTGATTTGCTATTGCTATTATTCTTCCCATATTATTTTCCTTTCTGTCTCTTTCATCATTGAAACATAAATTTCAGTTTTCTATTATTTTATCTGTACCGAACTTGTTTTATTATAACACTATAACACTTTCATTTCCAGTAAATCCACGTAGAAATGAAAGTAATTTTTTCTATTATTTTCTCTGTTTTTACTTTTGTTTTTTACATAAATTTGAACAAAGAATGTACCTTGGCACATTCTCGTGCCTGCGTTGGTCGCTTGCAATATCTGCCTTATACACCGCAGTATTCATTCTCGCAGAGAGTTTTTTTGCTTTATAGGAAAGCAATTTTCTGTAAAGCAAAAAAATGTTTCACGTGAAACATGAAACATTTTCTTTCATAATATAGTAGACTAATTTTTTTATTCATACTAAATATTGTATCTATTTTATGTTTCACGGACGTTCTTTTACTAATGTTTCACGTGAAACATTTTATCAAAATACCTCTATTATGTTGTATATCAATTACTATTTATTCTAACTTATCTTATTTCGAATAGCGAATACTGCAGCCTGTGTTCTATCTTCCACATCTATTTTTCTAAATATATGGGAAATATGATTTTTTACTGTTCGTTCACTGATTGTCAACTCATCAGATATTTTCTTATTGCTACATCCTTCTGAAATCAATCGAAGTACATCTAGTTCTCTCTTAGTCAGACATTCTATTTTTTCTTTATCTAAAGCATAATCTTCCATACTTTCATTTAGTGCAGGAAGAAGACTTGGCTGAATATAAGTATTTCCAGAAATAACCACATCAATTGCTTCTTTTAATTCATCATAACTGGAATCCTTTAATAAATATCCATCAATGCCGATATCAACAGCTTTCAATAAATATTCGACTTCATTATGTACTGTTAATATCAATACCTTTACTGGAATTTTATTCTGTTTTATATATTCTAATACTTCAATGCCATTTTTCTTAGGCATATTTATATCTAATAAAAGTATATCTGGATGAATCTTCTTATTTAATAAATTCAGACATTCTTCACCATCATTTGCCTCTGCAATTACTTTCATCGTACCATCCAGTTCCAGTAATTGTTTCAAGCCTTCCCGAATCATCATATGATCATCTGCTATGATTATTTCTATTTTATCTTTCACTTTACTCATTTTCTTCCTCCTCAACAAAGTTTGGTACACGAATACTTATTGTAGTACCCTTTCCTTCTTCACTTTTTATCTGAATCTCACCTGATAAAAGATGAACTCTTTCTTTCATAATAGATAAACCAAAACCGGAATTTTTTGTTTTTGCAACTTTCTTTTTTGTATTAAATCCAATACCATCATCTTCAATTACAAGTGAAATATCATTTTCAGTATATTCTAATACAACACATATTTCTTTTGCATCAGCGTATTTCAATGCATTCGTGCATGCCTCCTGCATAATTCTTAATAAAGACAATGCAACAACAGGTTTCACGTGAAACGGTTTTCCTATTATAATATATTCTATCTTCCGGTTCCACTCCTGCTCAATTTTTGCAATAGCATGTTTCAGTGTTACATCTATTCCTATATCATCTACTGACATTGGTCTGAGGTTATATATCATTTTCCTTGTATTGCTTATCACATTGCGAATATTATCAAGTACATTTGATAATTCCATTTTACAACGCTGCGAATCCATATCCATTACACGCATAGAAAGTTCTATCTTATGAAGCATACTGGTAAGATCTTGTACTGTAGAATCATGTAAATCTCTTGCAATGCGCTGTCGCTCCATTTCCTGTGCTTCTAATAACTGAATCTTATATTCTGCATTATCTTCTTCCTGATATTGCTGGGCAATTGTCTCCTTTTCCCTCTCACATTGAATAATAGATTGACACTCTTCCAAACGACGTTGTACATCATATAACTTGTTCTGTAATTCAGACTTTTCTCTAATAATATTTTTCTGCTGTACTTTTAGCTCATTAATTTTTTCCTTATTACGGGCATTCACTGTTCTTGGAGTAAACGCTTCATAATTTGGATCATTTATTTCATCCAGAAGTTCAATAAATTTTATATTTTCTTTTTCTGTATTTTCTAAAGAAATAATTTTCTTTTCTGTCTCTCTCTTTTGATCTATCAGTTCCTTCTGAATTTTCTCCAGATATTCTCTAATCATAGCCCCTCCTAGAACATATGTTCTTATGTGGTATACATAATAATTGTAAACTATTTTTTTCTATCTGAAAAGTCTTATTCTATGATTTTAATTGTAAAGCAGCATATTTTTGTTTATAATAAAAGTATCATAAACTTTAGGGAGGAATTACGATGAACAGGAATCTGAAAAAAGTAATCGGCATCACTACTACTGCTGTTGCCGGCATGTATATTATAAATAGAATTGTAGATTATACTGCAGGACAAAAAAATCTTTTAACTACCGAAGAAGGAAATATATATCACTGGAAAAATGGTGACGTCTTCTATACTGTTTCCGGTAAAGGAACTCCGGTTGTTCTGATTCATGAACTGAATCCTGCTTCTTCCGCCAAAGAATGGAGTAAGATTGTACACCGCCTGGAAAAGAAACATACCGTCTACACTATCGACCTGCTTGGCTGCGGCCGTTCTGAGAAACCAGGTATTACCTATACCAACTTCCTATACGTACAGTTAATTAATAATTTTATCCACGACATTGTAAAAGAAGCGGCAAATATAGTCGTAACTGGTATTTCTTCTTCTTTTGTCATTATGGCACAGACAATGGAGCCGGATAACTTTAAAAAAATTATTCTGGTTAATCCATCTGACATCAATATCATCAAGGAAATGCCTACGAAAGAGACAAAGGCTGCCAAAACTATTTTAGAGATTCCGATTCTTGGTACCTTTATCTATAACCTGATTATGCATCACAAAAGAATCCGCAATTACATTGAAAGTAAATATTTCTTCAAGAAAACATTCCTTTCATCCAAATTAGAAGATACTTACTTTGAATCTGCACACAAAGGAAACAGTGCCGGAAAATATCTGCTTGCCAGCACCAAAGGAAATTATGTCAATATTGATATCAGCAATGCTGTGAAAAAAGCAGACAATCTCTACATCATTTCCAGTAGAGAAAGAAATAATGCCGTAGCTATTACAGAAAAATATCTTCACTTAAATAAGAATATTGAAGCAACCTACATTTCCAATTCCAGATATCTTCCCCAGCTTGAAACACCGGATAAATTTAAAGATATTGTTTTAATGTTCTTACAATAATAAAACCAGTCATTGAAAACAACGTATAAATCTTTAAAGGATAACAAACGAAAATTTGTTATCCTTTTTATTTACGCGAGTAGCGAGAAAAATCGCATGCTTGCATGCAGATTTGGCGAGCACCGCGATAACTCGAGAAACTCGCAAAGCGTGTTTCTCGTAGTTTACGCAACTAGCGAGAAAAATTATGATAGAAAAGAAGGAACCAAACATGTTTTCAGTAGTTTAATCTAATTTTAATTTTTACTTTAAAGGGCTTTTTGATGGAGTTCCAGCCTTACGTGGATATGCTTTTGGTGTCGCATGAACCTTATTAATTACCACAAAAGAACGTTTAATGTCACTATCCGGCAGTGTAAAGTGAATTACATCCTCTATCTCGCCGCCCAGCACGAAAACTGCCTTCTTTGCATCCTTCAGCTCATCTTCCACCTCTCCAGACTTATAAGAGATAAATTTGCCGCTTGTGTGGATAAATGGTAGGCAATATTCACTTAATGTGGATAAATTAGCAACTGCTCTGGAAACACATAAATCAAAGGATTCCCGATAATCTTTTCTTTTAGAAAGCTCCTCTGCTCTTCCATGAACCGTTTCAATATCCTTCAGATTAAGTGCTTCCATAACTTCATTTAAGAATAATAACCTTTTATTCAAGGAATCCGCCAGAGTAATCTTAAGCTCCGGAAACATAATCTTAAGTGGGATTCCAGGAAAACCGGCTCCGGTTCCCAAATCCAACAAAGTAAGCGACTTCTTTAAGTCCATCACCTGGCAAAGAGAAATACTGTCTAAAAAATGTTTCTCCACAACATCCTCAAATTCTGTGATTGCAGTAAGATTCATTACTTTATTCTTTTCTACCAGCATTTCATAGAAAGTCAGGAACTGTTGCTCTTTCTCTGCAGTAAGTTCTAAATTCCAATCTGATAGAATATTTCTCATTTTTGTAAAATCATATGCCATAAGATATCCTCATTCTTCTTCCTATTTTTTTACCTGTTCCATATAGACTAACAACATCGTAATATCTGCAGGTGATACACCGGAGATTCTTGAAGCCTGTCCAATGGAAACCGGACGATAAAGCTTTAACTTCTGTCTTGCTTCGATACGAAGGCTGTCTACTGCATCATAATCAAAATCATCCGGAATTTTCTTATTTTCTAATTTTTTAAAATGCTCCACCTGTTTAATCTGACGTTTGATATATCCATCATACTTAATATTAATATTAACCTGTTCCTGTACTTCTTCCGGAAGCTCCGGTCTGCCTTCATCAATTGGAGCTAGTTTTTCATAATCCAGTTCCGGTCTGCGAATCAGTTCGGTAAGACGGGTTCCGGTATTCAAAGGAGTACTTCCATATTTCTCTAATAGCTTCTGCACATTCTCTTTAGCACCGATTGTTACTGACTCTACCCGGTTTATTTCATCCTGAATTAATTTTTCTTTTTTTACTACCCAGTCATATCTTTCCTGAGAAATGAGTCCGACCTGATAACCATATTTACTAAGACGAAGGTCTGCATTATCCTGACGCAGTAATAAACGATACTCGGCACGGGATGTCATCATCCGATATGGCTCATGATTCTCCTTAGTAACCAGATCATCAATTAACACTCCGATATAGGACTCGGAACGATGCAATACAAGCTGTTCCTTCTCTTTTACATATAAAGCTGCATTGATTCCAGCAACAATACCCTGGGCTGCAGCTTCTTCATAGCCGGAACTTCCGTTAAACTGGCCGCCGCTGAACAATCCCTTGATATTCTTAAACTCCAGCGTAGGTAACAACTGGTTTGGATTGATACAGTCGTACTCAATAGCATATGCATTTCTTACAATCTTCGCATGCTCCAGTCCCGGAACCGTATGATACATTTCATATTGAACATCCTCTGGCAGGGAACTGCTCATTCCACCGACATACATTTCATTGGTATTTAAGCCTTCCGGCTCCAAAAATACCTGATGTCTTTCCTTATCGGCGAATTTTACCACTTTATCCTCAATGGAGGGGCAATATCTAGGACCCGTTCCTTCAATAACACCAGCATAGATTGGTGAACGGTCGAGATTTGCACGGATAATCTCATGAGTTTTTGGATTTGTATAGGTAAGCCAGCAGGATGCCTGCTCTATCTGAACACTTTCCGGGTCTGTAGTAAAGGAAAATGGTACTACTCTCTCATCACCGGTCTGCTCGGTCATTTTACTGAAATCAATACTATTCTTATCCATTCTTGCCGGAGTTCCTGTCTTAAAGCGGAACATTTCTACTCCATGGGCTTTTAAAGAATCTGTAAGATGATTAGCAGGCTGTAACCCATTCGGTCCTGTATAATTAATCACATCTCCATAGAGACATCTTGCCCGAAGATAAGTTCCGGTACACAATACAACAGCCTTACTGTGATAAATTGCTCCGGAAAATGTTTTAATGCCGGCAATCTTATTATCTTCTGTGATAATTTCAGATACTTCCGCCTGTCTTATGGTAAGATGTTCAGTAGACTGCAACGTTTTCCGCATTTCCATACTATAAGATGCCTTATCTGCCTGGGCACGAAGAGAATGCACTGCAGGACCCTTAGATTTATTTAACATCTTCGACTGAATAAATGTTTTATCAATATTAATTCCCATTTGTCCACCCAAAGCATCAATTTCACGAACCAGATGTCCCTTGGAGCTTCCACCAATGTTAGGATTACAAGGCATCATCGCAATACTGTCTACACTTACTGTAAATATAATGGTTTCGAGTCCCATTCTGGCACAGGCAAGTGCTGCTTCACAACCTGCATGGCCTGCTCCAACCACACACACATCATATGTCTCTTCGATTACCGACATTTCATTATCCTTCTTTCTATCTAAATATAATTATTTACCCATACAGAATTTACTGAAAATCTCATTAACCAGATCATCTTCTACTGCTTCTCCGATAATAGTACCCAGTTCTTCATAAGCATTCATAAGGTCAATGGAATAAAAATCTTCCGGCATTCCATTTTCTACACTCTGTTTTACTAACTTTAAGCTCTCTACTGCCTGAATCAATGCGTTTTTATGTCTAATGTTAGTAATATATACTTCATCGTTAAATGAAATCGTTCCATGGAAAAACATTTCCGTAATGGTTTCTTCTAATACATCAATTCCAAGATTTTCTTTTGCAGAAATAGCTATCATCTTATGATCTGCACCGGATAATTTTTCTTTGATCTCATCTTCTCCGGTTACCTGGATTAAATCAGATTTGTTCAATAAAATGATGGCTTTCTTCTCCCGGATGGCATCTATAATCTTTTCGTCATTTTCATCCAATGCAGTAGAAGTATCCACTACATAGATAATAAAATCAGCTTTATCCACAAGGAATAGTGCTTTATCCACACCAATCTTCTCTACCACATCCTCAGTACTTCTGATTCCAGCGGTATCCATGATATTAAGCGTAATGCCATTTAAATTAATCTGCTCTTCCAATACATCACGAGTAGTTCCAGCAATATCCGTTACAATTGCCCGCTCTCTTCCTACCAGCGCATTTAATAAAGAAGATTTTCCGGCATTCGGCTTTCCGACGATCACTGTATTAATACCTTCCTTTAAAAGGCTGCCATTTTCCGAAGATGCAATCATCTGATTCATCTTCTGCATCAGTTTCTCTATTATAATAAGAAGATTCTCTCCATATCCATCAATACTGATATGCTCCGGATCATCTAAAGCAGACTCAATAAATGCAATCTCATGTATGATTTTACCACGAATTTCTTTGATTTTCCCTGTAAGAGCTCCGTTTAACTGCTGCATGGAGCTTTTCAATGCAAAATCATTTTTTGAAGAAATGACATCCATGACAGATTCTGCCTGGCTTAAATCAATACGACCATTCAAAAATGCACGCTTGGTAAACTCTCCCGGTTCTGCCGGTCTTGCTCCATTTTTCAGCACTACTTCTAAAATACGCCGCATCACAAGTGTTCCACCATGGCAGTCAATTTCTACTGTATCTTCTCTGGTATAACTGTTCGGTGCCCGCATCAGAAGAACCATTACTTCATCTATTATTTCATCTTCATCATAAATATGGCCATAATGAATCGTATGACTCTTGCACTGTGATAATAGCTTGTTTCCTTTTTGTGACCGGTATATCTTATCAATTACATCAAAAGCATCTTCTCCACTGATACGGATGATTCCAATTCCTGAATTCGTCATGGCGGAAGCAATTGCTGCAATAGTCTCTGTTTTCATAGAAATCTCCTTAATATAAGAATTCTTATATTATCTGTGTAATATATAAGAGTTATAAAACGGTATAATTATATCATTTTATAACTCTTATGAAATCATTTTCTTATAAAATTTTTAAATTATTTTTTTAATGTAACAACTACATGACGGAAAGGTTCTTCTCCCTCGCTGTGGGTTTCTACATATCTGTCTCCCTGCAATGCAGAATGAATCACTCTTCTTTCGAATGGATTCATCGGCTCTAAAGATACCGGACGTTTTGTTCTCTTAACCTTATATGCAATATTCTTTGCAAGATTTTCCAAAGTATCTTTTCTTCTCT
The DNA here is from genome assembly GCF_003479505.1 of Roseburia sp. AF15-21. Lineage (NCBI taxonomy): Bacteria > Bacillati > Bacillota > Clostridia > Lachnospirales > Lachnospiraceae > Roseburia > Roseburia sp. AF15-21. Next base: position 70,124 of record NZ_QUHG01000012.1, read on the forward strand.
GACGGTAATCTTCAGTATCAAGCTTAACTTTGATATATCCATCCGAATGTTTATTAACAGCAAGATTTGTAAGATACTGAAGAGAATCTAAAGTCTGTCCTCTCTTGCCAATCAGCAGTCCCATTTCTTTACCGCTTAATTCTACTTCATAGACCTTATCATCTTCTGCTTTCTTAATATCAATGGTAACTTCCATATTCATAGCAGAAAATACATTTTCCAAAAACTCACGGATATTATCTACCGTATCATTCTTCTTCCGTGCCTTGATGATTGCACGTTTACTCTTGATACCAAGAAATCCGGTAGAACCCTTCTCAATAACTTCTACCTCAATCTTGTCACTGGTAGTTCCAAGCTTAATCGAAGCCTCTGTAATTGCATCATCCACTGTTTTTGCTGAAACTTCAATAAATTCCATTGTATATTACCCCCTCTATTTATTGTTTCTTTCATTGAATTCACGTACTCTGTTAGCTTTAGAAGCAAGGCTTCCTGCTTTTGCATTACTTCTTACCTCTGCTGCATGCTCTAAAGCTTCTTCCTTTTCTTCTTTTGTCATAGTACCTGATTCAATAACATTTGCTTTTGTACTCATCTTTGCAGCATTAGCAATCTGATTTTCAATCAGACCCATTTTCTTTTCACGCTTTGCTTTTGCTTTTTCCTGATTAGCTTTCATAATAGCATCCCAGTCCATCTTATCAAGACGTTTGTTGATACCCCACTGCTGGATACTACGAACAAGAGCACTTGCAATCCAGTAAATACCAAGACCAACCGGTACAGTGAAACACATTACAAATGAGAATAATGGCATCATAAGATTCATGGTTTTCATCTGCTGTGCCATTGCATCATTTTCACCGGTAGAAGCGGTAGGCATTAATTTAATATTTAATCTCTGTGTCAGGAAAGAAATAACCGGAATCAGTAATGCACCAATAGCAAGTAAATAAGCTCCTGACTTAAAGCCTGTTGTCATAATATTCCATGGGCTGTTTGAAATGTTAAGACCAAGGAAATAGTTTAACTTCTCTAAGGATTTCTCAGTTGCATCCAGATTAGTAAGATTACCAAATACTTTTGTTAACTCACTCCATCCGGAAGTATTCATCTTATATAAAACATCAACAATATAATTATGAAGAACATTTGTATCCGTAGCAGTAAAATCAACAGATAAACCTGCAATTTTAATTTTATCAACAAAGCTTGTCATCTTATCCGCAAAGCCATCAACAGACATAATCTCTGTAACAAGAGCAGAAAACTTTTCTTTTACAGCCGGTACATATGCCGGTACATTTAAGAATACACGATATAAAGCAAACAGAATCGGCATCTGGATTAACATCTGGATACAGCTTCCAGTCGGTGAAACACCATATTTCTGGTAAACCATCTGTGTCTCTTCCTGCATCTTCTGCATGGAAACCTGGTCTCTTTTGCCATTATATTTTTTCTGGATAGCCTGAAGTTCCGGATTCATCTTCTGTGAAAGCTTTGAAAACTTCTGCTGTTTATAGGTTAATGGAAAAAGACATGCATAAATAATCAAAGTTAAGATAATGATGCAAAGTCCGATATTTTCTATTCCAAACAAACTGTTCAGCACATAATAGATTCCATTCATAATCCATCCTAAGACCTTCGCAATCGGTCCGAGAATCTTACCATTGTACTGAGTTAAAATGATTTCTGACACTTAACGTACCTCCTAATCATGGAACCGGGTCATATCCGCCTTTTGAAAAAGGATTACATCTTAATATCCTCCAGAGAGCCAGTGCTCCCCCCTTTACTGCACCATACTTTTCCACGGCAATCAGACCATAAGTAGAACAGGTCGGGCAATAAGGGCACTTTGTTGTTTTCATTGGTGAAAGATATTTTCTATAAAATTTAATGATTGCAATTAAAATTTTTTTCAAAATCATTCCATCTTCTTTTCGATATTATCTTTAAATAATTCCATGAAGATTCGAAAGATGTAGCAATGAACTCTTTAACTTGTGATAACCTTCATTTTTTGCTGACACCCTTACGATGACTACAATGTCCCAACCACTATGAAACATCTCTTCGTGCAGTCTGTAACTTTCTCTTAATAATCTCGTCAGATGATGTCTTACTACACTATTTCCTACTTTTTTACTGACGGAGATTCCAATTCGATTCGATTCCAAACCATTTTCCAGAACATACATCACCAGATACTTGTCCGCATAAGACTTACCATTGCGATATACATTCTGGAAATCTTTGTTTTTCTTCAATGAGTCCATTTTTCAATCCTTAAAAAAGTCTTGTAATAAGAAGAAAAAGACCACAAAAGTTGTGGCCTATGCTGATAATTTCTTTCTTCCTTTTAATCTTCTTGCAGCCAATACTTTTCTTCCGCCTGCTGTACTCATTCTTTTACGAAAACCATGAACTTTATTTCTCTGTCTGTTTTTTGGCTGAAATGTCATCTTACCTTTATGCATAATAATCCACCTCCTCTATGCTAGAAAACATCAGTACAATTATAACAAAAAAACCTGTCAAGTCAAGTAAAACCTGCATTTTTCGGTAATTAATTTTTATACTACTATATATATAAGGAAGAAACTATTTTTAATCTATATCTAGTATCCATTTTCTTCCTTCCATACCATAAAATTTATATATCAAAATTTTATGAACAGGTTATCCACAATTGTTCATAACCTGTTCATAACCTGTAGATAATTTAAGGATAACTTGTTGTTAAAATGACCCTGCCTTAATTTTGAATAGCTTTTTCCGCTAAAATAAAGGCTTTTTTATCCACTTTATTCACATTAGGCTTATCACCTATACCTTTAAAAGTTCTCATTGATAATTTGCCCCATTTAGTTTATTATTAAAAGAGTAGGATTCTATATAATGCTATAAATATGAGAAGCTTTAAAAAGCTTAAATAATAGAAACATGGAGATTTTTATGGAACAGATCATTGAAAAATGGGAAGAAATTTTAAGAACTGTCAAGGAAGAGCATGAACTTACTGACATTTCTTTTAAAACCTGGTTAGAACCACTGAAGGTATTTGATGTCAAAGACAATACTTTATACATACTGGTACCGGATGAACAGATGGGGCTTAACTACATTACCAAGAAATATACACTTCCTATTAAAGTAGCAGTCGCTGAAATTATTGGAAAGGATTACGAAATCGAATTTGTACTGCCGGAGCAGGCAAAATCCATGCGTACACCGAAACCGATGGCTTTCGTAAATGCAGAGAGTATTGACAAATCCAGTTTGAATCCAAACTATACCTTCGATACTTTTGTTGTTGGAAATAATAACAAACTGGCTCATGCAGCTTCACTGGCTGTTGCAGAATCTCCGGGAGAAGTCTATAACCCACTCTTTTTATATGGAGGCGTAGGACTTGGTAAAACACATTTGATGCATTCCATCGCACATTTTATCCAGTCCAATAACCCAGATGTGAAGATTTTATACGTTTCTTCGGAAACTTTTACCAATGAACTGATTGAAGCCATCCGAAATGGCAATAATACAGCTATGACAAAATTCCGTGAGAAATATCGTAATATCGATGTACTTTTAATCGACGATATCCAGTTTATTATAGGAAAAGAAAGTACACAGGAAGAATTTTTCCATACCTTTAATGAGCTTTATCTTGCTAAGAAACAGATTGTTATTTCTTCTGATAAGCCGCCAAAGGATATGGAAACATTAGAAGAACGTATCCGCTCCCGTTTTGAATGCGGTCTGACTGCTGACATCGGTTCTCCGGATTATGAAACCAGAATGGCAATTCTGCGAAGAAAAGAAGAAATGGATAATTTCCATTTAGATGATGAAATTTTAAAATACATTGCTACTAATATTAAGTCTAATATCAGGGAACTGGAAGGTGCTTTAAATAAACTGCTTGCCTACTCCAATCTCGAACAGACTGAGATTACCATGGAAGTAGCCATGAAAGAGCTTCAGAATATTATTTCTCCGGACAAGCCGAGGGAGATTACTCCACAGCTTATTATTGATGTGGTATGCGAACATTTCCATATTACAAAAGAGCAGATGATTTCTAAAAGCCGCAGCAACGATATTGCAAAGCCGAGACAGATTGCCATGTATCTTTGCAAAAATATGACTGGGGTTTCCTTAGAAAATATTGGAGAACTCTTAGGAGGAAGAGATCATTCTACCGTAATTCATGGTATTAATAAGGTAGAAGCTGAATTACAGACTAATGAAGCAACCGTAAATCTCTTAAATACCATTAAGAAAAAAATTAACCCAAATTAATTTATGCACAGGGTTCTGTTTATAATTTGTGAACTAGCTGTGGAATGGCTTTGGATAACTAATTATGTTAACTTTACATAAAAATTTATTCACTTTTTATTAAGACACAATCCGCAGTCATTTAAACAGGTTATACAGTAACAAAATTCTTTTAAATGCTTATGAATTAAGGGTTGCAGAGGTTATTCACTTATTAACATCCCCTAAGAATAAGACGTTTAATTTCTTTTTAAATATTATATTTATATATGTCGAAAGGAGTTATGAACAACATGAAAATCATCTGTTCAAAATCAAATTTACTTTATGGTGTAAACATTGTTTCCAAAGCCGTACCAACCAGAACGACCATGGCTATCTTAGAATGTATCTTAATAGATGCTTCTGCCGGTGAGATTAAATTAACTGCCAATGATATGGAACTTGGAATCGAAACAAAAATAGAAGGAGAGATTGAAGAAAGAGGAATTATCGCATTAGATGCAAAAGTTTTTTCTGATATCGTAAGAAAGCTTCCTGACAATGAAGTTGTAATCGAAACAGACTCTTCCTTTAAGACAACCATTACCTGTGAAAAAGCAAAATTCAATATCATTGGAAAATCCGGTGAAGATTTTTCTTATATTCCATATATTGAAAGAAATGAAGAAATCAGCATTTCACAGTTTACTTTAAAAGAAGTAATCCGCCAGACAATCTTTTCTATTGCAGATAATGATAATAATAAGCTGATGACAGGAGAATTATTTGAAATCAATGAGAACAGCTTAAAGGTTGTATCACTGGATGGCCACCGTATTTCAATCCGTAATATAGAACTGAAAAATAATTATGAGCATAAGAAAGTGGTTGTTCCTGGAAAGACTTTACAGGAAATCAGCAAGATTCTCCCGGGAAATGCTGACGAAGATGTCAGCATGTATTTATCAGACAACCATATTGTATTTGAATTTGGCAATACCACCGTTGTTTCCCGTCTGATTGAAGGCGAGTATTTTAAGATTGAACAGATGCTTTCTTCTGATTATGAGACAAAGGTTAAGATTAACAAACGTGAATTATTAGACTGTATCGACCGTGCTACCCTTTTAGTAAAAGAGGGAGATAAGAAGCCGATTATCATGAATATAACAGATGATAAGATGGAATTAAAAATCAATTCTTTCATTGGTTCCATGAATGAAGAAATTGATATTACCAAAGATGGAAAAGATATTTTAATTGGATTCAATCCGAAATTCTTTATCGATGCCCTTCGTGTCATTGATGAAGAAGAAGTAACCCTTTATATGGTAAATCCAAAGGCACCATGTTTTATCCGGGATGAAAATGAGACCTTTATCTATCTGATTCTTCCGGTAAACTTTAATGCAGCTGCAAACTAGGATTTGCAGAGGCAGGAAGAGAGGCAATCATGCAGGAAATTAAGCTGCGGGATGAATATATTAAGCTGGGACAGGCGTTAAAAGCTGCCGGAGTCGTAGACTCCGGAGTCACTGCCAAGCTCGTAATATTAGATGAAAAAGTTAAGGTAAATGGCGAAGTTGAAGTACAGCGTGGCAAGAAATTATATGATGGAGATGTAGTGGAAGCTTTGGGCGAAACCATAAAGATTGTAAAATGATAATAAAGTCCATTGAACTTAAGAATTTCCGTAATTATGAAGAGTTAAATCTGAATCTTGACGGTGGAACCAATATTTTATATGGGGACAATGCCCAGGGAAAGACCAATATATTAGAATCCATTTATGTCAGCGGAACAACGAAATCCCATAAGGGAAGCCGCGACAAAGAAATGATTCGTTTTGGTGAAAATGAGGCACATATCCGTACTATGGTAGAAAAAAATCAGATGAGTTATCAGATTGATATGCATCTGAAGAAGAACCGTTCCAAGGGAATTGCCATTAATGGTGTGCCAATCCGCAAGGCAAGTGAGCTTTTCGGTGTGCTGAATATGGTATTTTTCTCACCGGAGGATTTAAATATTATCAAAAATGGTCCTTCCGAGCGCAGAAGATTTTTAGATTCGGAAATCTGCCAGCTGGATAAAATTTATCTTTCTGATTTAACCAAGTATAATAAAGTTTTAAATCAGCGCAATAAGCTGTTAAAAGATATGGTATTTCATCCGGATTTGGAAAATACGTTATCCGTGTGGGATATGCAGCTCATTTCTTACGGCAGGCGGATTATCAGCCGGCGCCGGAGATTTGTAGAAGAATTAAATGAAATTGTCCGGGGCATCCATGAAAGCATTTCCGGTGGCAGGGAGCAGCTGACGCTGACGTATGAACCGGATATCGAAGAAGCTTTTTTTGAAGATGAATTAAACCGGGCAAAGGAAAAGGACAGAAAATACTGCAGTACCTCCGTGGGACCCCACAGAGATGATATTTCCTTTTTTATCGGAGATATCGATATCCGTAAATTCGGTTCCCAGGGACAGCAGAGAACTTCTGCTTTATCACTGAAATTATCAGAGATAGAGCTGGTGAAAAGATGTATCCATGATACACCGGTACTTCTTTTAGATGATGTGCTTTCCGAACTGGACAGTAACAGGCAGAATTATCTGCTTAATAGTATACATGATATTCAGACGGTCATTACCTGTACCGGTCTGGATGAATTTGTAAGAAACCGCTTCCAGATTGATAAAATATTTGAAGTCATAAGCGGAACAGTAAGTGAAAAAAATGAAATGTAAAATAATCCGTGAATAGGAGGAATACAGATGAGTACGGAATACGGAGCAGACCAAATTCAGATTTTGGAAGGTTTGGAAGCAGTAAGAAAGAGACCTGGAATGTATATTGGAAGTACCTCTGTGAGAGGACTTCACCATCTGGTATATGAAATTGTGGATAACTCTGTCGACGAAGCACTGGCAGGTTATTGTACCCATATTATCGTTACGATTAATAAAGACAATTCCATTACAGTAGAAGATGATGGACGTGGAATTCCGGTAGGAATTAACCACAAAGCAGGTATTCCTGCGGTAGAAGTAGTATTTACTGTATTGCATGCCGGCGGAAAATTCGGCGGTGGAGGATATAAGGTATCCGGTGGATTACATGGTGTAGGAGCATCCGTTGTAAATGCACTTTCTAACTGGCTGGAAGTACAGATTTTCCACGATGGAAAGATTTATAAACAACGTTATGAACGTGGACATACCATGTATCCACTGAAGGAAGTCGGAAAATGTGATATAAATAAAACCGGTACTACTGTAACCTTTTCTCCGGACGGAAGCATTTTCGAAGAAACCGTATATGATTTTGATACATTAAAGCAGCGTTTAAGAGAGACTGCATTTCTGACAAAGAATCTTAGGATTACACTTCGTGATGACAGGGAAGAGCCTGTAAAAGAACGGGTATTCCATTATGAAGGCGGTATTAAGGAATTTGTAACTTACTTAAATAAGAGCAAGGAAGCATTGTATCCGGAGGTTATTTATTGTGAAGGTGAAAAAAACGGGGTTCTTGTTGAAGTTGCTATGCAGCATAACGATGCATATAACGAAGCTACGTACAGCTTTGTCAATAACATCATCACGCCGGAGGGTGGAACACATCTGGCAGGTTTCCGTAATGCGCTTACCAAAACTTTTAATGAATATGCGCGGGCGAATAAGATTTTAAAGGATTCTGAGACGGCACTTTCCGGTGATGATATCCGTGAAGGTTTAACTGCTATTGTAAGTATTAAGATTGAAGAGCCTCAGTTTGAGGGACAGACCAAGCAGAAGCTTGGTAACAGTGAAGCAAGAGGAGCCGTAGACAGCGTAGTAAGTGAGCAGCTTACATACTTTTTAGAGCAGAATCCTCAGGTTGCAAAGACCATTTGTGAAAAATCACTTCTGGCACAGCGTGCAAGAGAGGCAGCGAGAAAGGCAAGAGATTTAACCAGAAGAAAGACTGCATTAGAAGGAACCTCACTTCCTGGAAAATTAGCAGACTGTTCTGATAAGGATCCGAAAAACTGCGAAATTTTCATCGTCGAGGGAGATTCCGCCGGCGGTTCCGCAAAGACTGCAAGAAGCCGTGCAACCCAGGCAATTCTTCCACTTCGTGGAAAGATTTTGAATGTAGAGAAAGCAAGACTTGATAAAATTTACGGAAATGCTGAGATTAAAGCCATGATTACAGCATTTGGTACCGGTATTCATGAAGATTTTGATATCAGTAAATTAAGATATCATAAGATTATTATTATGACCGATGCCGATGTGGATGGTGCCCATATCAGTACCCTGATGCTTACTTTTATTTATCGCTTCATGCCGGAATTAATCAAACAGGGCTATGTATATCTGGCACAGCCGCCACTTTATAAGATTGAGAAAAATAAAAATGTCTGGTATGCCTACAGCGATGAACAGCTCAACAATATCTTAAAAGAGATTGGACGAGACGGTAATAATAAGATTCAGCGATACAAAGGATTAGGAGAAATGGATGCCGAGCAGCTTTGGGAGACAACCATGGATCCTGAGAAGAGAATCTTACGTCGTGTTGTAATGGATGAAGAAGAAGCATCTGAAATTGATGTAACATTCAACACCTTAATGGGTGATAAAGTAGAACCAAGACGTGATTTTATTGAAGCAAATGCGAAGTATGTCCAGAACCTGGATATCTAGGAGGAAAAATAGATGGATGACAAGATATTTGACCAGATACATGACGTAGACTTAAAGAAAACGATGGAAACATCCTATATAGACTATGCCATGAGTGTAATTGCAGCCCGGGCTTTGCCGGATGTAAGGGATGGTCTGAAACCGGTACAGAGACGTGTACTGTTTTCCATGATAGAGTTGAATAACGGTCCGGATAAGCCACATAGAAAATGTGCCCGTATCGTCGGAGATACCATGGGTAAATATCACCCACACGGAGACAGTTCAATCTATGGAGCATTGGTAAATATGGCACAGGACTGGTCTACCAGATATCCATTGGTAGATGGTCATGGTAACTTCGGTTCTGTAGACGGTGATGGAGCTGCGGCAATGCGATATACCGAAGCAAGACTTTCTAAGATTTCCATGGAAATGCTTGCTGATATTAATAAAGATACCGTTGATTTCATGCCAAACTTTGATGAGACCGAGAAAGAGCCTGTTGTACTGCCATCAAGATTTCCAAATCTTTTAGTAAATGGTACAACTGGTATTGCGGTAGGTATGGCAACCAATATTCCGCCACATAACTTAAGAGAAGTTATCAATGCAGTAGTAAAAATCATTGATAATGAAGTAGAGCAGGATCGTGGAACCGATATTGAAGAGTTATTAGATATTGTAAAAGGACCTGATTTTCCAACCGGTGGAATGATTCTTGGTACAACCGGAATCAACGAAGCATACCGTACCGGCCGTGGAAAGATTCGTGTCCGTGCAGTTACCAATATTGAGCCGATGAACAATGGAAAGAACCGTATTATTGTGACGGAGCTTCCATATATGGTAAATAAAGCCAGACTCATCGAAAAGATTGCAGAGCTGGTAAGAGATAAGAAAATTGACGGAATCACAGATTTACGTGATGAATCAGACCGTCAGGGTATGAGAATCTGTATTGAGCTGCGTCGTGATGTAAATCCAAACGTAGTATTAAATCTGTTATATAAACATACCCAGTTACAGGACACCTTTGGTGTTATTATGCTGGCACTTGTAAATAATCAGCCGAAAGTCTTAAATCTTCTTGATATGTTAAACTACTATCTGATGCATCAGAAGGAAGTTGTAACAAGAAGAACGAAATATGATTTAAACAAGGCAGAAGAAAGAGCTCATCTGTTAGAGGGTTTACTGATTGCCTTAGACCATATTGATGAAGTAATTTCCATTATCCGTGGAAGTAAGACAACACCGGAAGCAAAAGAAAAATTAATGAACCGCTTCGGACTCAGCGATGCACAGGCACAGGCTATTGTAGATATGCGTCTGCGTGCACTGACAGGTCTGGAACGCGAGAAAATTGAAAATGAATATAAGGAATTAGTAGCAAGAATCGCAGAATTAAAAGCAATCCTTGCAGATGAGAAGAAGCTTCTTGGTGTTATCAGAGAAGAAATTCTTCTGATTGCAGATAAGTATGGAGACGAAAGAAGAACATCTATCGGATTTGACGAATATGACATTTCCATGGAAGATCTGATTCCGGTAACCAATACGGTAATCACCATGACAAAATTAGGATATATCAAGCGCATGAGCGTAGATAATTTCCGCAGCCAGCATCGTGGTGGTAAAGGAATTAAGGGAATGGAGACCATTGAGAACGATTATATCGAAGAACTTCTCATGACAACTTCCCATCATTATCTGATGTTCTTTACCAACAGCGGAAAAGTATATCGTATGAAAGCATACGAAATTCCGGAGGCAGGAAGAACAGCCAGAGGAACCGCAATTATCAATCTGCTTCAGCTTCAGCCGGGTGAGAAAATTACCGCAGTTATTCCGATTAAGGAATACAAAGAAGGTGAATATCTCTTTATGGCAACCAAGAATGGTATTGTGAAGAAGACACCAATCTGCGAATATGCAAATGTCCGTAAGACAGGCCTTGCAGCAATTAACCTTCGTGATGATGATGAACTGATTGAAGTAAAGAAGACAGATAACAATAAAGATATCATCTTAGTAACCAAATATGGCCAGTGTATCCGTTTCCATGAAACAGATGTAAGAAGCACCGGTCGTGTATCCATGGGTGTTATCGGTATGAATTTAGCAGACAGCGATGAAGTCGTAGGAATGCAGTTAAATACCCAGGGTGATGCACTGATGATTGTATCTGAAAAAGGTCTTGGAAAATGCACCCTGATGTCTGAATTCTCACCACAAAACCGTGGCGGTAAGGGCGTGAAGTGCTACAAGATTACCGAGAAGACCGGTAATATCATCGGTGTCAAAGCCGTAAATCAGGATAACGAAATAATGCTGATTACCACAGAAGGAATCATCATTCGGATTCCGGTAAATGGAACAGCACTTTTGGGCAGAGTAACATCCGGAGTAAAACTGATTAATGTAAATGACGGAGTAACTGTAGCCAGCATGGCTAAGGTAAAAGAAGATAAATCCATTATGGAAAATGATATTCCGGAGCCGAAACAGCCAGAAGGTGTTATTGTAGAAGAAGATGAAGATGCATCAGCATCGGAGGAAGAGCTGATATCCAAGGAGCTTGGTGAATTAATAAACCGCGCAGAGCAGGATAGCGAAGAAGAATAAAAAACTTTATAAAAAAGAGGGCGGAATCACTGTATCATGATTTCGCCCTTTCAAAAAATAATGGGGGATTAAAGATGCCACAGACATTTTATGAAGTACTATGGATTTTTATTATTTATGCATTTATTGGATGGTGCAGCGAAGTATCATATGCAGCATTGGATAGGGGAATCTTTGTAAACAGGGGATTTTTGAACGGACCGTACTGTCCAATTTACGGATGTGGAGTATTAATCGTGGTTGTGTTACTGACACCATTAAAGAAAAATTTGCTGATATTATATTTAGGTTCCTTCCTATTGACATCAGTTTTGGAATTTATAACAGGATTCGTAATGGAAAAAGTATTTCATAATAAATGGTGGGATTACTCGGATAAACCCTTTAATATAATGGGATATGTATGTCTGAAATTTTCAATTTTCTGGGGATTGGCTTGTACCTTTATTATGCTGATTATTCATCCGATTATTTACGGATTCATTCATCTGATACCGCATATTGTGGGGGTGGTATTACTTATAATTATAATGACCGGATTTGCCATTGACGTAGTAGTAACGGTATCTACTATTGTGAAGTTCAACCGCAGGTTAAAGGTAATGGATGATATTGCAGCAAAAATTAAAGTATTGTCCAACCAGATTGGTGAAAATATTTATGAAAATGTAGAAGAAGCACTGGAAAAATCTGCAGAATTTAAAGAAGGGCATGCAGAAAAGATAGAAAAACTCGAAAATCTGCGTCATAAATATGATGAACTTTTATCCAAAAAGAATGCAGTATCCAGCCGTCTGATGAAAGCATTCCCGGATATGAAATCAAAACATCATAACGAGATTTTGCAGAAATTAAAGAAAATCAATATAAGAAAGTAGGAAAATATGAAACCGAAAATAAAAACAGGGATAAGCGCAATCATGATAATAGGATGGATATTTGCAGGGCTGGGTTCTGTCTTTTTAATAATGGGAATCCTTTTTCTGACACAGTCCGGTAAAGAGGAAGCCTTTAAAATGTTAGGACTCATCTTTGGCGGAACCGGACTATTCTTTTTCCTGATTGGTGTCATTTTTTTGATATTGCATTACAATAATAAAAGCAGCTTAAAGAAAATTGTAGATAACGGCTATTACATTATGGCAGAAATTTCAAATATAGATATGAATTATAATGTAAACGTAAATGGCAGATGCCCTTATGTGATATATGCCAGATATCAGGATATGAATGGCTGCATCCATACATTTCACAGCCGCAACATTTTCTTTTATCCGGCGGGAATGATGAAAAATAATATGGTAAAAATTTATACAAGACCGGATAATTTTAAAAAATACTATATGGATATCGATGAGATTTTACCGGAAGTACAGATGCATTAAAGGAGACAGAAATGATAAGAACAGTAAAAACAAGTGAAATAACAGAAAATATCAAAGAAATGTGCATTGAAGCAAATTATTATTTATCCAGGGATATGGATGCAGCAATGAAAAATGCGGCTGCAATGGAAGAATCTGAACTAGGACAGAAAATATTAAATCAGTTACAGGATAATCTTGAAATTGCAGATAAAGAGCAGATTCCGATTTGTCAGGATACCGGAATGGCAGTGGTATTTATTGAAGTTGGACAGGATGTTCATTTTGAAGGTGATGCTATAGAAGATGCCATTAATGAAGGAGTGCGTCAGGGATATGTGGAAGGATATCTTCGGAAATCCGTCGTAAAAGACCCACTGATTCGTGAAAATACCAAAGATAATACTCCGGCAGTTATACATTATTCCATTGTGCCAGGCGATAAAGTGAAAATGACTGTTGCACCAAAGGGATTCGGCAGTGAAAATATGAGCCGCGTCTTCATGTTGAAGCCTGCAGAAGGAATCGAAGGTATTAAAAATGCCATCATGACTGCAGTAGCTGATGCAGGTCCAAATGCCTGCCCGCCAATGGTAGTAGGCGTTGGAATCGGAGGCACCTTTGAAAAATGTGCGATTCTTGCAAAAAAAGCATTAACCAGAAGCGTAGATTCCTATTCTGAAATACCTTATGTAAAAAATCTGGAAATAGAAATGTTAGATAAAATTAATAAGTTAGGCATCGGACCGGGCGGATTAGGCGGAACAACTACAGCTTTAAAGGTAAACATCAATACATACCCGACACATATCGCAGGACTTCCGGTGGCAGTGAACATCTGCTGTCATGTAAACAGACATGTGGTAAGGGAGATTTAAAATGAACGCAATTGTAATAGAAGGAAAAGAATATCATTTTAAAATGGCACATCCGGAAAATACAGAAGAAATACTGTCTTTATATCAGAGTGCCATGGGAACAGAAGGCTGCACCTGGGATGAAACATATCCAAGCCGGGAGACCATTGCAAAAGATTTTGCAAATCAGGCATTATTTATAATAGAAGATAATGCCCATAAAATAGCCGGAGCAATTTCAATTGATGAAGATACGGAAGTAAATGCATTAACCTGCTGGTCGAAGCAGTTAGAGCCATCCGCTGAGTTGGCTCGTCTTGTCATAAGAGAGACAGAACAGAATCATGGACTGGCACGCATTATGATTCAAAAGACCATGGAAGAATTAAAAAAAAGTGGCATGAAAGGTGTGCATTTTCTGGTAAGTAAGACAAATGAACGGGCAATGCGTTCCTATCAGAAATTGAATTTTACAAAATGTGGTGAATCGGATCTTTATGGAGAAGACTGGTGGTGCTACGAAAAGGCATTATAATAGATTTATTATAAAAGCTGGTAAATATCATTATTTATTATAGAAAGAACAGGTGATAGAATGGATAAATATATTACAACACCGATAACAGAAGAAAAGACAGCGGAGCTTCATGCAGGAGATTATGTATACATAACAGGAACGATTTATGTGGCAAGAGATGCAGCTCACAAGAGAATGATGGAAGTCTTAGAAAGAGGAGAAGAACTTCCGATAGACATTTTAGATTCCACAATCTATTATATGGGACCATCACCGGCAAGAGAGGGAAGACCAATCGGTTCCGCAGGTCCGACCACTGCAACCCGTATGGATAAGTATGCACCAACCCTATTGGATTTGGGTGAAAAGGCAATGATTGGAAAAGGAAAACGTTCCAAAGAAGTCATAGATGCCATCATCCGTAATAAAGCAGTATACTTTGCAGCAATCGGCGGGGCAGGCGCACTTCTTTCTAAATGTATTACCAAATCAGAAATTGTCTGTTATGAAGATTTGGGAGCGGAAGCCATCCGCAAGCTGGAAGTAAAAGACTTCCCGGTAATAGTTGTGATAGACAGAGATGGCAACAACCTCTATGAAACAGCAATAGAAAAATATAAGAAAATCCAGCTTTAAAATGCTCTAAAAAAATAAGTGAAAAATAATTTGAATTTGTGATTGACAAAGTGAAATAGTTTTAGTATTATTATCTATGCGTCATGTACGCAGACAACATCATATTTATTTGGAAAGTTCAGATATGGAGAAATACTCAAGAGGCTGAAGAGGCGCCCCTGCTAAGGGTGTAGGTCGGGCAACCGGCGCGAGGGTTCAAATCCCTCTTTCTCCGCTTTTTCCAAAGATAAAGAAATTTATTTTTTTTGGAAAAAGTTGTTGACAGATAAGAAATAAGATGTTATACTAAATGAGTTGTGTCTGAGAGATACAATAAAGAACCTTGATAACTGAACAGTGAAATAACCTTGAAAGATTTTGAGAAAAACGTAAT
>NZ_QUHG01000013.1:0-81644 GCF_003479505.1 Roseburia sp. AF15-21
ACTATAACGCATAAAAACACCCTCCTTACTGGTTGTCCAGTAAAGAGGGTACATATCAAATTGGTTTTTCCGGGGGTTCTATTATGCGTTGCGGCTGCGTTTCTGGTATTTGCTGGAAACCAGGTAAATACAGAATATTGCGACGAAGAAGCCGAATTGGATGCCAATAAAGCGCCAGTATTTTGCAGTGGTAAGTATTTCATCCGATATACCGCCCAGCATTGAATTGAGGCGGATGTACCAGTAGGTTGGAAGAAAATGCGCCACAGCAAGAACACCTTTTCCCAAAAGGTATTGCGGAACGAAGATTCCGGAGAGGAAACTCAATCCCAGGGAGGCAACATTTGCAATCATACTGAGGGACTGCTGTTTGAGTGCAAAAATACTTACAAGGAGCGTAAGTGCTATGGAAAACAGCAGAACCATGGCACTGTTTAAAAGAGAGTGGAGTCCGTTTATCGAGAACAGAGTGTCTGGTCCGTAGATAAAAAGTGCAGTCAGGATAAAGAGCAGCCATACAAAGAGACTGAATACGATACATCCTAAAGTAATCTGCGCATTTCTGGACTTTAAGGAAAGAGAGGAGCAGGAAATCCTTGCACCTAAATCTTTCTGGTTAAAGGTCATCAGAATCGGAGTCATACCAAGTAACAGCATATTAATGAGTACATAAGGAAGATACTGGAAGAAATAGGTAAGTCCAATCTGTGCACCATCCGTTTCCTTTTCTTCAAGCTTAAGAACCGTAGTATCGTTTCCTTTGGAAAGTGATTCACTGGATTTTGTTACTGCTTCGGAAAGAGAGAAGCCACCAGCCATAAATAAGCGGACACTGGAAAGATACTCAGTTACCTGCTGGTCTACAAAATAGCCATTGGAGTTGTCCTTTCGCATGGAAACCGGAAGGAAATCTCTGGCATCAGAATCAGTAAGCTGTTCTTCAAAGCCTTCCGGGATGGTTAAAATATAGTCAACCTTTTGATAATAAAGGGCATCCTGTAAAGTCATAGTATCCGTATCCTTTAAAGTGACCGGATTGTGCATGGAGGAAAGATAATCACTTAAAGCGTGGCTTGCAGTGCTGTCATCCTCGTCAATAATATAAATGTCTGCCTTTGTGGCAGTAAAAGAAGTTTCATGGTCGGATGCTCCGATTTTACTCATGGCAATTACAACAACGGTAAAAATAATATAGTATAAAAGCACCGAAGGAAATTTCTTCTTTGCAATTTTCAGAAAAGTTTTAAATACTTGCATATCTTTTCCTCCTTGTCAGTAAGAATCCACCCAAACAGAAGAGAGCGGAAATGCCAACCAGTGTCAGAATACATTGGTAATACTGGTTTAGGTTATCCTGAATGCCCAGTGTATAGAAGGCACGGGAAATCAGGGCAGCCGGTGAAATCCGGTTGATAACCGGGCAGGTATTCTCGACAATGATCCACATATTTCCAACCATAAGCCCGCTTAAGAAGCAAAGCAGCAGACTGCCGGAGACAAGAATTCCCTGTTTTGTTCCCTCGGAAAAGGCTCCGATGGAACCTACGAAAAAGCCCATGGTAGTTCCGGTCAGACAGCCGACAAATACCGTCAGGATTGCCAGTGGGAGATGGTAGGTTAAATCAATCTTAAGCACCAGTACAATAAATGCAAAGGAAACCAGATTACAGATAAACTGGAATATCACATTGGAAAAAAGCTCTGCTATAATGACCTTCATTTTATGAACCGGAGAGACATTGCGTCTTGCACCAATGGCGGAGAGATTTCCCTGGTTATTGAGGGAAACATACAGTCCGGAAAGGCTGGTAAAGAGGCATGCCATAGCTATCAGATTGTAAAAGTACTGTGTATAAGTATCGGTATTATGTTTGTTTAAAGAAACTTCTTTGGTATAAGTAACCTGCTCAGAGAGACTTTGAAGCAGTGCTTCTAAGTTCTCCGGGTGATTTTTTGCAGTATCCGCAATGGCAGAAACCGAGGAATTGTACTGCTTTACAAATGCCTGCAAAATACTCTGATTCATGCGGACGGTATCAGAGCTAGAAGAAGAAACCGTAAGGGAAAGTGTGACTGTATCCGATGCAGAATTGTCTGTATACAAAATGCCATCCACCGTCTGGTCCTTTAACAGGGAAACGGCTTTTTCTTCTGTGCAGTAGGTTGGAACAAAGAGGGCAACGCCATCTTTTAATTCCGTTTTTTCTAAAAAGGTCTTGATATTTTTTAATGCATCCGAATTATTTTCTTCTACAACAGCAATGGAAACCGGCTTTTGTATTTCGGAACTGCTGATATTGGAAAATGCTACCTTGAACATAATGCCAAGCAGAATCGGAAAAAGCAGTATCCAGAACATCTGCTCCCTATTTCTAAGGAGAATCCGGAAATGATATTTCATGATTTGAAGCATATCTTTCTCCTCCTAGTCTCTTAATTCTTTGCCGGTAATCTCTAAGAATACGTCATTTAAGGTCGGAAGCTCGGAATACACTTTTCCGAAGGTAATCTCATGCTGCTGCAGATAATCCAGCACATGAATGAGATTGTGGCTTCCACCGCTGCATAAAACAGTCAGCATGTGATTTTCGTAAGTCACTTCATAAACATGTTTTAAAGCACGGATTTCATCGATTGCT
This sequence comes from Roseburia sp. AF15-21, assembly GCF_003479505.1. NCBI lineage: Bacteria > Bacillati > Bacillota > Clostridia > Lachnospirales > Lachnospiraceae > Roseburia > Roseburia sp. AF15-21. Next base: position 2,640 of record NZ_QUHG01000013.1, read on the forward strand.
GCATCCGGCAGGTCTAAGATATCAATGGAAATGCTTTCGCTCTTCTTAATCATCTGCTTTAATTCATCCTTCGTGCCGATGGCAAGATTTTTTCCTTTGTCCATAATGGCAATCCGGGAACAAATCTGCTCCACCTCTTCCATGTAATGGGAAGTGTAAATGATGGTGGCACCGTTCCGGTTCAGCTCCACGATTCCCTCAAGAATCTTATTCCGGCTCTGCGGGTCAACGGCAACGGTCGGCTCATCCATGATAATCAGCTTTGGTTTATGGGCAATGCCGCAGGCAATATTTAACCGCCTTAAAAGTCCGCCGGATAATTTCTTCGGAAAGAATTTACGGAAATCATCTAAGCCTACAAAAGCAATGGCTTCCTCTACATACTGTTTCCGGAGTGCTTTATCTTTTACATAAAGCCCACAGAAATAATCAATGTTTTCATATACCGTCAGTTCATCCACTACGGCAACGTTCTGCATAACAACGCCGATTTGCCGCTTCAGGTCATAACTATCCGGGTTCATCTTTTTCCCAAATACTTCAATGTTTCCTTTGTCATAGGAAAGCAGGGAAAGAAGGCAGTTGATGGTCGTAGTCTTGCCGGAACCGTTTGGACCGAGCAGACCGAAAATCTCACCTTCTTCAATCTCTAAGTTAAAGTGGTCTAATGCTACAAGCTCTTTGTAGCGTTTCACCAGGTTTTCTATTTTTACAACTGGGGTACTCATAGGTTTCCTCCTTTTTTAGGTTGATTGGTTGTGCAGGCGATTGCGAGAGAAGAAAAGAAATTTATAAAAACTGTTTTGCTGTGTTACATCAAAAGCACTGGAGTGTTCGTCGAAACTGGATACTGCATGATGCTTGAAAAGGGGCACTAAGAATTTCGAAACATGAGTAGTTTTTTCGGCAACCGGCGCAAATTCGCATCCATGTTCATATGCGCCTCGCCGGTACATCCCTGTACCGGCGTTGCCGGATATTGGGCGAAATTCCAAGTGCCCCTAACAAGCCTCATAAGGTATCCGCATTCCGATGAACGCTCCAGCGCTTTTGCCAGACATTGGCAAGCCAGCTTCTTTATGAAATTTTCTCTTCTCGCAATCGCCTATAACCTAAGTATAGGGAAAAGAGGTACAGAAGGTAAGTGCATTCTGTCAGGAAATAAAATGACATTTGTCATATCTTAACGTTCCTGTTGTCTTTTCCTTGAAAGAATAGCCGTTGCAAGACCAAGGAAGATAAGACCTGAGATAAACATATATAGTATTTTCATATGAGGGGAAAGAGTGGCATTTCCAAAAGAAATGGTAAGTCCCATATAATCCGCATATCCGGTCTTTATTTCGGAGGGGCAATGAAACCATTGCAATTCCTGATTCATCCAGATTTCACGAATGGCGGAAGCCCCCTGAAAGGCTGGAAGAAAGCGGATGATATATTTAAGAGTCTGGGGTATATTGCCGTATGGAACATAAATTGCAGCAAAAAATCCAATCAGAGTACCCAAAAGCGTGGTCAGACCATTGAATGCACTATTGGTATGAATAAAAGAAGCGCATAAAAAGACAAAGGAAGCAGAGGAAAAAATAATTGCAAGAAGTGCAAAGAGAATTTCTAAAGTATCATGGGCAGTTATAAAGGAGCCATTGGCAATACCAAGATAGATGATTCCGATTATCAATGTGAGCAGGCACATGATAAAGGAGACAATAATTGCAGCAATGACATAACCTGCAACATAGTATCCGCGTTTTACGGGTGCAACAAAAAATGCAGATATCTTACCGGATTCCTCATCTCTTACCATGGTTCCTACCAGAGTCATGGAAATGCTTACGGCATTGACAACCAGGATACCGGCAATGGTCCAGATAATGATGAGCGAAGATGCATGAACAGCTTCGTATTTCAGACCGGTTCCAAGAACCTGAATTGTGGAATCAATATTTCCCTGTCCGAGAAATGCAATCATAAGGGTTAACACAATAAGAGTAGAAAGAAGAGAAAAGAATACACTGATTCGGTCTCGGAAATAAAGTAAGATATTACGTTTTATAAATGAAATTAGTATCATAGGTTAATCCTCCAGTTTTTTTCCTGTTATTTGAATAAAAGCATCATCCATACTACCTTGAATAATTTCAATGCCATCATAGGGAGTGGTTATCTGGGGCATGATATGCAAAGCATCTTTGGTAGTAGATAGGGAAATTGCAATTCCGTTAGGGAGACGATAAGAAGCCAGTGAAAGAGCAGCCAATTCCCGGTTCAATGGTGTAATTTTGTCAGTATAGATTTTTAAAGTATCGGAAGCATATTTATTTTTTAACTGGGATGGAGAGCCGGAAGCAATGATTTTTCCGGCATCCATAATGCAAAGTTGTTGTGCCATAGAGGCTTCTTCCATATAGTGTGTGGTGAGAAAAATTGTCATATGGCGCTTTAACCGGAGACTTTCCAGACAGTCCCACATAAGTTTTCTGGTCTGCGGGTCAAGCCCGGTAGAAGGCTCATCTAGAAATAATATTTCAGGAGTATTCATGAGTGCCCGGGCAATTTCGCAGCGTCGTTTCTGACCACCGGATAATTTACGAAAAGGTCGTGATAATAAATTTTGAATGTTAAGAATTTCGGCAATCTCATAGAGATTTTTTTGAACCGTCTTTAAATCTTTTTCATATAGAAAGCCTCTCATCAAAAGATTTTCTTTTACTGTCAGATAATCATCTAAAGTATTATTCTGAAAAACAACTCCAATTTTATTGCGGATGGCATCGGCTTCTTTTAAAGCATCGTAATCACATATTTTGACAGTTCCTGCAGTTGCTTTCAGTAAGGTACAAAGAATATGAATTGTAGTGGATTTTCCGGCACCATTTACACCGAGCAGTCCAAATAAATCTCCTTTTTTAACAGAAAAAGAAATATCATCTACTGCTTTTATATCGGAATAATATTTTTTCAAGTGTGAAATCTGTATTGCATCCATGTTATGCCTCCTGTAGATAGAGATAAATAATAGCGGTTTTATAAATGTAGTATAGTAGAGTGAGCGGAGGACTGGTAAGTGCATTCTGTCAGGAAATAAAATGACATTTGTCATATCTTAGGAAAAATGATACAGTAAATGCAGTAGAACCCTAAGGAAGGGGAAGAAGAATGTTAAGAATACTGGATAAGTTACTTCTTTTTGCCATGTGCAGCTGCCTTATTTTCCAGTTAGAGGGAGACTACCGCAGAGTTGTAATCTTCATCATTGGTCTGATTGTGGCAGCGTTGACTCTTTATATTGAAAACCGGAAAGTCATTGGTGCATTGCTGATAGCAATGGCAGTACTGTGTCTAATCGAGCCGGGATTTACCTTTTTGCTGCCGCTGGTGTTTTTTGACAGCTTCTGGTTTGGCCTGTGGTGGGGTATGGGATTTGCAGTTTTATTCTTTTATGCACTGCCGGTGTACCAGCCATGGATGACAGCCATCTGGCTCTTTTTGTCATTGGCAGCGGTGCTGTTGGCTTATTGCACCAGACAGGCAACGGAGCTAAAGCGGAATCTGATTCGGCTCCGGGATACCAGCACGGAGTTAAGCCTTGTGATGCGGGAGAAGAACCGCAAGCTTTTAGAGGAGCAGGATACAGAAATCTATATGGCAACGCTAAAAGAGCGGAACCGGATTGCAAGAGAAATCCATGATAACGTGGGACATATGCTGTCCCGGGCAATTCTTCAGATGGGAGCACTGAGCACCGTATATGAAGAAGAGCCGCTGCATGGTCAGCTTTTAAAGGTAAATGATACCTTAAATCTTGCCATGAATAATATCCGGGAAAGTGTGCATGATCTGCATGATGATTCCGTGGATTTAAAGCAGGCATTATTAGAGGCAACCCGGGAAATGAAGCAGCATTATCATCTGGATTTAGAATACGATATGTCACAGAATGTTCCACGAAAAGTCAAATATTGTTTTATCGCAGCCGTAAAAGAAGCAATGTCAAATATTGTAAAATACAGCAACGGTGACCGGATTGAGATTGTTCTCAGGGAACATCCGGCACTGTATCAGATGACCATTGAGGACAATGGTACGGATGAGGAAAAGCAGAAAAAAGCAACGGAGCAGATGCGGGAAGAAAAGGATGACCTTAAGAGTGCAGCCGGAGGCATGGGACTTTCGAATATGCGGGAACGTGTGGAGTCGCTGGGCGGAAGCATTCATGTAAACTGCGAAAAAGGTTTTAAAATATTTATATCAATTCGAAAGAAAGAGGAGGCAGTATGAGAGTCCTGATAGTAGATGATGACGAAGATGTGGTATTTTCCCTGCAGACCATTCTCTGCGCCAAGGGAGTGGATGTAGTCGGAACAGGCACCGATGGAAGTGAAGCCGTAAAATTATATGAAGAGCTTCAGCCGGACATTTTATTAATGGACATCCAGATGAAGCCTATGAATGGACTGGATGCGGCAGAGCAGATTCTTGCAAAAGACAAGGCGGCAAGGGTGCTGTTTCTGACCACATTTTCCGATGATGAATATATTGTGGAGGCATTACGAATCGGTGCGAAAGGCTATTGCCTGAAACAGGATTTTGCAGCAATTGTTCCGTCATTGCATGCGGTTATGAGCGGACAGAGTGTCTTTGGGGGAGAAATTGTGAATAAGCTTCCGGTTCTGATGCAGAATAAGGAAAGCCTTGACTATGCCAGCTATGATATCAGTGAAAAAGAACAGGAAATCATTCACCAGGTGGCACTGGGACGCAGCAATAAAGAAATTGCGGAAGCCTTATTTTTAAGTGAAGGGACTGTCCGCAACTATATCAGCAGCATATTAGAAAAGCTGTCCTTAAGGGACCGGACGCAGCTGGCGGTATTTTATTACCAGCATTTATAAAATAGAAAGAGGATTTTTATGATTTTTGAGACACATGCACATTATGATGATGAAAAATTCAAAGAGGACAGAGAACAGCTTGTTTCTTCTCTTCCGGAGCAGAACATAAGGCGGGTAATTAACGTAGGTGCAGACTTTGCCGGCTGTGTGGATAGCGTAGCATTGGCAGAGAAATACGATTATATTTATGTAGCAATCGGAATTCATCCAAGCAATATCGAAGATGCAACGGAAGAAAATTTAGCATGGATAAAGGGAAAGGCTTCCTGGGAGAAAACCGTTGCCATCGGAGAAATCGGGCTTGATTATTATTGGGATAAGGAGCCAACAGTGCAGCAGGCACAGCGGGAAATGTTCTGCCGTCAGCTTGCGCTGGCAAAAGAGATGAGTCTTCCGGTTATCATTCATTCCAGAGATGCCGCAGAGGATACCATGAAAATTATGCAGCAGGCCCATAAGGATGACATTCCGGGTGTCATTCATTGTTATTCTTATTCCAAGGAAATGGCGAAAGAATATGTGAAAATGGGATATTATATTGGTGTCGGCGGTGTAGTTACCTTTAAAAATGCAAAGAAGTTAAAGGAGACCGTAGCAGAAATCGGACTGCCTCACATTGTATTGGAAACTGACTGTCCCTATATGGCACCGGAACCGCATCGTGGCACCCGGAACGATTCAAGAAATCTTATTTATGTAGTAAAAACCATTGCCGAACTGACCGGAACAACACCGGAAGAAGTGGAAGCAGTTACCTGGGAAAATGCAAAAAAATTATTTCAAAAAGTGAGGTGACCTTCCTGTCAGAAGGGAATCAGATTTTATAAATATTTTACTTGTATTATAAATATGTATTTGTTACAATCAACACAAAGCATATATTCTGATTTTCGAGTGGCAAAAGCCAATCTAAATTTCTAGTATCAATTCAATGAATTCTATGCTTTTAAATTCTTATTACAATTTACGAACGCATAGTGCATTGAATAAGCGGAATTTCAGAATCGGAACAGGATATGTAATCCTGCTTTTCCTTGCATTATGGGAAAAGGAGGAAACATGAAAACTTTAGAAGAACTGAATCTGGTGGATGACTTTCTGGTAAACAGCCTGACCAGCCACAAAATTTATGGGGAACAGTCGGCGAGGTATATTTTGGAGTGTATTCTGCACCGGCAGATAGGAAAGCTTACGGTAGTGCCACAGCGTTTCTTCTGCGGAGAAAATATAGAAACCCACGGCATTCGGCTGGATGTATATCTGGATGAAGAGAACGGAGAAATCTTTGATATAGAACCGGACCAGAATGATGGGAAAGAAGAAATTGTATCATTGCCACGAAGAGTCCGGTTTTACCATGCGAAGATTGATGCAAGCAATCTGAATGCAGGTGATACATATGGGAGTCTTCGGAATGTCATCGTAATTTTTATTACAACTTATGACCCCTTTGGACTGAATCGTATGGTGTATACCATTAAGAACTGTTGTGTAGAAGTGCCGGAGTTAAAGTATGAGGATGGCGCACAGACAATATTTTTGTATACAAGAGGAAGGGAAGGAAACCCACCAGAGGAATTAAAACAGTTACTGCATTACATGGAGCATTCATCCATAGAGAATGCTTCCACCGAGAATCTGAAAAAGTTACACCGGATGGTAACAGCGGTCAAGCGGGATGGAGAGGTAGGTTTTGCATATATGAAGAGTTTTGAGAGAGAAGAGCGGATTCGAAGACAAGGCGAAGAGGAAGGAAGAAAAGCCGGACTGGAAGAAGGTAAGAAAGAAGGTCTGGAAGAAGGCATTATAAAACTCAGCCGTAAACTAGGAAAAGAAGATACGGAAATTCTGTCATTATTGCAGGAAGAACTGCAGATAGATGAAGAACAGGCGAAACTTATATTGGAAAAATATCAGCAATAAGTAAATAAAAAGGGGCAGCACTCCTACTGGAGTAGCTGCCTGATTAATTCTAAGTGTAAGTGGATGGCCTTTTTTATAAGCATCCATATCCCGGTTCTTAAGGGATAATAAAATTTGTTCATGCTCCTGCTGTGCAGTAATTCTTCCATAAGAGGTATTTCCTTCACCATAATAAATGGATTTACTGATCAGGTTATTCAGTGTCATATAGAAGACACGAAGCGGAAGTGTTCAGGGCAGATTCAACCATATCTACAAGATTCGTTTCATTTGGAAGCGTAACATAATTGCCTTTGCCGATTACATTCGTAACCAGTTTTTTCTCGGTAAGAATCTTGATGGCTTCCCGGATGACATTACGGCTGACTCCATATTGTGTTGCAAGAACACGCTCGGAAGGCAGACAGTCACCATCCTTATATTCTTTATGTAAAATTAACTGTTCAATATCGTCGCAATGGACTGGTATAATAATGTTCCCATAGCATTTCCCCTGTTCTGTCAATTTACTGATATTCTCATCCTAAACGTTGTCAAAATAAAATGCAAGGCTTTTATTTATGCGAGTAGTTCGCCAGGTGTGTTTCCCATAATTATAATGCCTGAATGGAAGCCTCTAAAATAGAAAGTCCCTCATCGATTTCTTCTTTTTTGACATTTAATGGAGTGGCAAACCGCATACCATTTCCATTTACGCCACAGTTTAAGGTAAGCATATGGCGTTCTAAGCAGCCCTTCTTTACTTTTGCCCAGATGTCTGGTGCCGGGGAGCCATCCTCATGGGAAAATTCAATGGCAACCATAAGACCGATACCACGGACATCGGAGATACAAGGATTTCCGCCAAAAGTGGTTCCATGGGTACCAACCGGCCATTTATCCATAATTTCCGGGGTGGAAATCACGGCACTCATTGGAAGACCACCAGCAATCGCTTTACCAACTGTCATAATGTCAGGAACAACGTCAAAGTTCTGGCTTGCCCACATTTTTCCGGTACGTCCGTAGCCACACTGGATTTCGTCGAAAATCAGGAGAATTCCATGTTTGTCACAAATTTCGCGGACACTCTGTACGAATTTTTTGGAAGGAACGACATAGCAGCCTTCGCCCATAACCGGTTCCATATAAATGCAGGCAACATCTTCCGGATAGACAACATATTTCAATAATTTATTCAGCTCAAACAGTGCATAATCGGTACGCTCTTCTTCTGTTATACCGGCAGGACACAGATCTTTTCCAGGATATGGCGCAAAGTAGACATTATCCAGTTTATGGTTTCATCTGCATGTACTCTTCTGCCGGGTAACGTCTGCAGGATAGAGACTGCCAGGTAAAGTTTACCAGAAAACAATAGAAACATTTATTTACCGGATGCCAGTTCCACCGTGTCTTTCCAGAAGCGTTTTGGAATATTCTGACTTTGCAGCTTCGGATTCTTTCTTGCTTCAATGGCAATACTGTCAAAAAAACCGCACCAGAGCTTCTGGTAGTCCTTCTCGGCAGGGGAAAGCCGTGTGATAACTTCCTGATTTAAATTGGATGCATCCGTAAGGAAGTATCCACTGCCGGCTTTGCGAATGGCAGCAATCTGGTGTGTTGCGTCATAAATCATAAAATGTTCCTGTGGAAGGCGGTCAGTAAAATGTTCTGCCAGAACGGAAATCACCTGATTCTTAGGGTGAATGGTAGAAAACAGGACTCCGTTTTCCAGTTCCTGAAAACGTAAAAAACCAAGTAGATGGTGGGCTTCATTTCCAGTGGAACGGCTCAGCTCAAAGACTCTTGCAATATAAGGATTGCCAAGAGACTGTAAAATCCGATGACCATCCGGTAAAGAAAATCCATATAAGAGTGTACGGTAAATGCAGTCGGCTTTGTCCGGCTGCTCATTCTTTTTCTTATCATCATGGGCAAGAACCGCCTGAAGAATATCCTGATAGACCTCCATGCCAAGACGGGCAATGATGGTGCGTCCGACCTTTTCGCTCTTTTCGGAATCCGGTGCTACCGTAATATATTCAGAAAAGAGTTCGTAAGTTATCGTATCATTGATACAAAGCTTTATATTTTTGTGCCCGTACCTGCTGGCCCAGGCATCATAGATGCCGGTAAAGATGCCATCGATGGAATCTTCACATAGAAATATATGCATGAGAAAAAGTCCTTTCCTGTTTACTGAAAAATCATGGTTATAGCAGTTTATCCGACGCATAAATCGTTTGTGGTCAGTTTAAAATCACTTAAAGCATCTTCATCAAAGAAGGAAATCTGCTTATAACTGGAATCCCGTATTTCCTTCGGAATCTGAGTTTTATCCTGCATCAGACAGCTGCAGATGTAATCTTCATTTTGTGGAATGGAATACATCATACGACCGGAGCAGGTAATAAAGTAGGCCGCCCGTTTTAAGACAACACCGATTTTCCTTAAATCGGAAAAATCAATGCGGCTGTGACGGCGGGCTTTTACAATACGGTTGGCAGATTTCACACCAATGCCCGGAACACGTAGTAAGGTGTTGTAATCTGCCCGGTTAATCTCTACCGGAAAGGCTTCTAAGTGGCGGAGTGCCCAGTCGCATTTCGGGTCTAAGAAGATATTAAAATCCGGACGCTCTTCGCTTAATAGTTCTCCGGCAGAAAAACCATAGAAGCGAAGCAGCCAGTCTGCCTGATACAGGCGGTGTTCCCGCAGAAGGGGCGGACCACCGGGAAGGGTTGGCAGATTGGAATTGTGATTTACATTGACAAAGGCAGAGTAGAAGACTCGTTTCAACTGGAAATTCTGGTACAAGCCTTCTGCAACCTTCATAATCTGATAATCGTTTTCCGGGGTGGCACCGATAATCATCTGGGTGCTCTGGCCTGCCGGTACAAATTTCGGGGTCTTACGGTAAACCATCAGCTCATTCTGATTTTCCGTAATGCCATTCTGAATCAGACGCATGGGCTTTAAGATGGTTTTGCGGGACTTATTTGGTGCAAGAGCCTTCAGTCCGTCTGCGGTCGGAAGCTCCAGATTAACGCTCATGCGGTCGGCAAGAAAGCCTGCTTTTTCAATAAGAACCGGGTCGGCACCGGGAATGGCTTTTACATGAATATATCCGTTGAAATGATGGTGGACACGGAGCTGGTAAAGTGTCTGATAAATCAGCTCCATGGTATAATTCGGGCTGATGAGAATACCGGAGCTTAGGAAAAGACCTTCGATATAATTTCTGCGGTAAAATTCCATGGTAAGGGTACAGACTTCGTCCGGTGTAAAGGAAGCCCTTGGCACATCATTGTTGCAGTTATTCTGGCAGTAGGCACAGCGGAAAATGCATTCATTGGTAAAAAGAATCTTAAGCAGGGAAATACAGCGTCCATCGGCAGAGAAGGTATGGCAGATTCCGGGAGCAATGGAATTACCCATGCCATGGCCGTTTCCCTTGCGGTCTACACCGCTGGAGGTACAGGCAACATCATATTTGGCGGCATCCGAAAGGATGGTCAGTTTTTCCAATAAAGACATGTTTTCTGTTATATTCAAAGCAATCACCTTTTCTTTTTCTATCAAATATATAGAAGCACTTGCAAAGGAAGTAGTGGTGGAAGCCTGTCCTGTTTTAATGATTTATCAGATAAGAGCAGCCTTGTTCATCAAACGTCAGATGCCGCATAATGCCTGCAAAGGGCACTAGGAATTTCTTTGTAGTATGTAGTTTTATCCGGCAACCGGCACAAATTCACATCCCTGTTCATATGTGCCTCGCTGGTACATCCTTGTACCAGCGTTGCCTGCTTTCAGATGAAATTCCAAGTGCCCCTAGCAGCCCTTATCAGGCATCTGTCCTTCGATGAACAGTGCCGCTTTTCCATAAGAAAAAGACAAGACAGGCTTCCAGCCATCCATCTTCCATTGTAAGTTTTATGAAAATCCCCAATAATAGTTGCGTAGAACTATTTTCCTCTGTTATCATAAAAAGGACTGGACAAATCAGAACATTTGTTCTAAAATGATTGTAACACAGAAATATGCAGTTGGCAACAAAAATCGAACGTTTATTCGAAAAAAGGAAAGAGCGGTTAAATAAAGGAGCAGGCATGGCGGAATTAGGAAATCCACAGAATACAATAGAGGTACTGCAGAAGTACCGGTTTAATTTTCAGAAGAAATTCGGACAGAATTTTTTGATAGATACTCATGTGCTGGATAAGATTATCGATGCATCCGGAGTGACGGAGGATGATTTTGTATTGGAGATTGGTCCGGGAATCGGAACCATGACACAGTATCTTTGCGAGAGGGCAAGAGAAGTGGTTGCGGTGGAGATAGATAAGAATCTGATTCCGATTTTGTCGGACACACTGAAGAATTATTCCAATGTAACAGTAATCAATGAAGATATTTTAAAGCTTGATATCTGTAAGCTGGCAGAAGAGAAGAACCAGGGAAAGCCAATCAAGGTAGTGGCGAATCTGCCTTATTATATTACCACACCGATTATTATGGGACTGTTTGAAAGCCATGTGCCAATTGACAGCATTACGATTATGGTGCAGAAGGAAGTGGCAGAACGTATGCAGGAGGGACCGGGAAGCAAGGAATATGGAGCACTTTCACTTGCAGTACAGTATTATGCGAAGCCGGAAATCGTGGCAAATGTACCACCGAACTGTTTTATGCCAAGGCCGAATGTAGGCAGTGCGGTCATCCGTCTGACCCGGCATGAGAAGCCGCCGGTAGAAGTGGAAGATGAGAAACTGATGTTCCGCATTATCCGGGCATCCTTTAACCAGCGCAGAAAGACACTGGCAAACGGACTGAATAATTCCCCGGAGATTCATTTGCCGAAAGAGGTAATACAGGAAAGTATCGTAAGCCTTGGAGTTCCGGAGAACATTCGTGGAGAGGCACTGTCCTTAGAGCAGTTTGCGGAACTTTCCAATGAGATAGGACAGCGTATGAAACAGTAATATTTTACTGGTATACATCCATTTCTGTTACATATATATGTAGAACAGGAGTGGACAGGATATGAAAGAAAAAATAAAAATGATACTGTGTCTGTGCCTGATTATTGCAGGATTACCGATACTTATGACCCTGGTGTTCCAGGGAGATGAGATATTATTGGATACAGACAGCAATGAAATACAACATAAGAGCAGTCATCCCGATGAAGAAGAGAAGATGGCTGCTCTTGTGTCTATTCTGGCACGGGATATCCCGGTTACCTATGAAGAAGAAGCGATTCGTGCGCAGGCAGTTATTGTGCGGACCAATTATGAATATGCCATGTCGCAGGGAAAAGCACCGGAGACGGGACTGAGTATTGCAGAGCAGACAAAACTATTTGGAAATGAAAATTATAATCGATATTATCAGAAATTAGAAAATTGCCTGATAGATACCGAGGGGGAAGTCTTAACATATCAGGGGCAGGAAGTCGAAGCTCCCTATTTTGCTGTTAGTGCAGAGAAAACGAGAGGGACAGAGCTTCCTTATCTCAAAAGTGTGGAATCCATATGGGACATTACATCAGAGGATTTTCTTAAGGTGGAATTCTATGATGCAGGAGAACTGGTGGATACCTGCAATCAGGCATTTCCGGAAGCAGGACTTACAGCGGAGGACTGGGTGAATACGCTGGTGGTGACAGAACGGGAAGAAAGCGGATATGTAAAAACCATACAGGTTGGGAACAGTAGTGTCAGCGGGGAGGAATTCCGCAAGGCATTTTCCCTGAATTCCGCCTGTTTTTATATCAGGGAAATCGATGGCAGGGTACGTATTGTGACCAAAGGGTTAGGACACGGTTATGGACTTAGCATATATGGAGCAAATGAGATGGCAAAAGAGGGAAAAACTTATCAGGAGATTTTAAGCTATTATTATTCCGGAATTGAAATTACAAAAAAAGAATGAAATATAAAGAAGAATAAACTATAAAGAAGAATAAAATACGAAAAAACTGTCCATACTTATAAAAAATAAGATATGGATGGTGAGAAAATGAAAGGAAGAAGATCATGGATGATTGCCCTGGCTGTCATGGTACTGGCAGCAGGAGCAATGACAGCAGTATATAATTATTCCCAGAAGGAAGAGGAAAAGCAGCAGGAAAATGTTGCAGATAAGGATGCAGGAAAAGACAAAGGCAATAAGAAAGAAGATGGAGCTTCGGATGATTTTGTGGCAACGCTTCCAAAGGCAGAGGAAGAAACCTCGGAGAAACTGGCAGAAGCAGACAGCATCATAAAACCTTCTGATAACGCAGTTGCTTCAAAGGATTCGGATGGACAGGCACAGTCCGACAGCGGGCAGACAGAAGAAGAAAATGTGGCAAATGCAGCGGCTGAGGCAGAAAATGAGCCAGAGACAAAGGCGGCAGCAGCCACCACAAAAACACTGCATTTTGCGGAAGAGGATGGGTTAAACTGGCCATTACAGGGCAATGTAGTCTTAAATTACAGCATGGATCAGACCGTGTATTTTGCGACTCTGGATCAGTACAAATATAATCCGGCAGTGATTATTGCCGGAGAAGTAAATGACAGGGTATCCGCAGCCGCAGAAGGAAAGATAACTGATATTTCCAACAGTGCGGTCACAGGATGTACCGTGACTATGGATTTAGGAGATGGTTATAGTGCTATTTACGGGCAGCTTAAGGAAGTGCCGTATGAAGTGGGCGACATTGTCAGCAAAGGAAAACTGGTAGGTTATATTGCGGAACCGACGAAATATTATTCCGTGGAAGGAAGTAATCTTTATTTTGCCTTGCAGAAAGATGGCGAACCGGTAGACCCGGTAAGCTTCTTTGAGTAAAAGAGCCATACTTGAAAAAAGAGCCGCATACCTATATAATAAAAGACATTAAAAAATACGAAAAAGGGTGCGCAAAAAGATGGATTTTAATGCTTACAGCAGCGAAGTATTGGAATGGTTAGAGGGTGTCCGGAAGAATCGGGGAACAGATGCCGAGAAAACATTGATGCTATGTAAAAATATAAGAGATTATGCCAGAGAGCAGGATGATGAGAAACTGTTAGGCTATGCCTATTATTACAGTGGCGAGACATATTATCTTCTGAATGATGTGGATAAACTATTTCGCAATCTTTCCTGTTCCCTGCCATACCTGGAGCATTCCAGACAGCATGGTTTATTAGCAAGAGCCTATAATATTCTTGCCATTACGTCCATGAATCGTGGAAATGCTCCTTTTGCCATGGATTATTATCTGAACGCCAGAATGTATTGTGAAAAATATAAATTATATGATATTGGTATTATTATCAATATTAATATTGGTATGCTTTACAATAATTTTAGGGAATACCGGCAGGCAGAAAAATATTTAGGGCAGGCATATGATTTATTGCAGAAGAATAAGGAAATACCGGAATATTACAGTTATCTTCTGAATATCTATATAGGACTGGGAAACAGCTGCTTTTATCAGGAAGAGTATATGCAGGCACAGGAATATGCACTGCGGGCAAAAGAGGTGTGCAGTGGACATCTGGAAGAGTTAGAGCAGATAGCCTTTGCCTGCTTTGAAGCAAGACTCTGTAATGCCATGGGAAAGAAAGAAGAATGTGACCGGAATATAGCAATTGTGCAGAAGGTATCAGATACCAGAATACCGATTCTAGATATTTTTGATGATCTTTATGCTTATAGTGAGATGCTGTTAGATACCAGAAAGGAAGAGGAATTCTGGAAATTAGTAGAGGTTATAGAGAAGATGGCAAGGGAAGCTAAGATTATTTATATGCAGAAGCGGATTCTGACTTTAAAAATCCGTTATTATAAGAGGCAGGAAAAGAATCGTGAATATCTGCAGGCATGTGGTTTGTTTTTTGAATTGTCCGAGATACTGGAAAAAGAAAATAAATATATCATGACCTGCATCTTAGATATGCGTTATACATTGGAAGAGACGAACCACAGCAGAAAGAAGATGGAAAAAGAAAACAGGATTCTCTTAGAGCAGTCCCAGACCGATGCACTGACCGGAATCCCGAACCGCTATCGGTTAGAACAGCATGCGCAGAAGGTATTCGAACATGCCATAGCAGAGAAAATTCCAGTGGCAGTGGAAATACTGGATATCGATTATTTTAAACAATATAATGATAACTATGGACATCAGAAGGGTGATTTATGTATCTGCCGTGTAGCAAAGGAAATTCAGAAGTTAGCGGAAAAGGATGATATTTTCTGTGCACGGTATGGCGGGGATGAATTCATTTTAATTTATGAGGGATATCCAAGGGAAGCTGTAGTCATTCTTACAGAAAAATTAAAGCGCAGCATCCGTGACCTAGATATGGAGCATGCTTTTTCAGCGGCACAGCACTATGTATCCATTTCCCAGGGAATCTGTTATGATATACCGGATGAGGACAGAACGATGAAGAACTTTTTACAGAAAGCCGATGATTTACTCTATCAGGTAAAAGAAGAAAACCGGGGAGGAATCTGTATTGGAAGCTGCCGGTAAGTGGAACATACATAAGAAAACTGCATAAGATAAAATGTAACGGCCAAAAATCCGCAATCGATACTTTTTTACCAGTTTATGGAATATGAGTAAGATACTTTTTTGGTCGATTGCTTTATATAGAGATAAGACTGGGCGGTGCCCGGTCTACATAGGAAGGATTACATGAAAGAGAAACATAATTACACTTATATGGTGCTCTGCCGGGATGGGAGCCTCTATACCGGCTGGACGACTGATATCGACAAGCGGATTGAAGCACATAACAGTGGAAAAGGAGCAAAGTATACCAGAAACCGGGGACCGGTGGAGCTGCGGTATTTAGAGGAATCCGGGACGAAGGAGGAGGCCATGCAGAAGGAAGCAGCCTATAAAAAGCTGACCAGAAAGCAGAAGGATGCGCTGATTTTGTCGAAGAAAAATCTGTTGCAGTAAATTGACAAGCAAAAAACAGTCTGTTATGATTAGCCGCGGTGGCTTTTTATAAAGTTACTGGAGAACAGGTTACTGACAGATGGGAAAAAGTTCCCGCAACAGGAAGGAAAAGAATGAATACAATCAGATTTGATGAATTAGATTTAAATCCGCAGATTTTAAGAGGAATTGCGGATATGGGATTTGAAGAGGCAACACCGATTCAGAGTCAGGCAATCCCGGTGGTTTTATCAGGTGTGGACGTTATCGGACAGGCTCAGACCGGAACCGGCAAGACAGCAGCTTTTGGAATTCCGATTTTACAGAAAGTAGACCCGTCTTTACGGAAAACCCAGGTTTTGATTTTATCTCCCACCAGAGAGCTTGCCATTCAGGTGGCAGACGAAATCCGTAAGCTGGCAAAATATATGCACGGTGTAAAAGTGCTGCCAGTGTATGGTGGACAGGACATTTCCCGCCAGATTAAAGCCCTAAAGGGTGGCGTACAGATTATTATCGGAACACCGGGACGATTGCTGGACCATCTTCGCAGAAAAACCATCCGCCCGGATTTTGTCCATACCATCGTCTTAGATGAAGCGGATGAAATGTTAAATATGGGATTCCGTGAGGACATAGAAACTGTATTAGAATATATTCCGGGAGAGCATCAGACCGTACTGTTTTCTGCAACCATGCCAAAGCCGATTCTTGACATTACGAGAAAATACCAGCATGATGCAGTCAATATCAAGGTTGTAAAAAAGGAACTCACCGTGGCCAACATTGACCAGTACTACTATGATGTAAAGCGCAAGGATAAAGTGGATGTCCTTACGAGACTTTTGGATTATTATAATCCGAAGCTTTCATTGGTATTCTGTAATACCAAGAAAATGGTCGATGAGCTGGCAACGGAATTATCCGGCAGAGGCTATAGTGCAGAGGGACTTCATGGAGATATGAAGCAGTCCCAGAGAGACCGGGTCATGAATAATTTCCGGAAAGGAAAGACGGATATTCTTATTGCAACGGATGTGGCAGCAAGAGGAATTGACGTAGATGATGTAGAAGCGGTATTTAATTATGACCTGCCGCAGGATGATGAATATTATGTACATCGAATCGGAAGAACCGGACGTGCAGGCCGTTGTGGTAAGGCATTTTCTTTTGTAAAAGGCAAGGAAGTCTATAAATTAAAAGATATCCAGCGTTACTGCAAGACAAAGATTTTAGCACAGCCGATTCCATCCACTGATGATGTGGCACAGATAAAGGCTGAAAATATCATGGAACAGATTGGAACTATCATTGAGGAAGAGAATCTTTCTGATATGATAGAGCTGATTGAGAAGCAGGTAAATGAAGCTGATTATACTGCCATGGATATTGCAGCAGCTTTCCTCTATCAGGCAATGGGTGCAGGGGAGAGTTCTTCTGAAAAAGAAGAATACGACTTTGCCAATACCGGTGCAGAAGAGGGAATGGTAAGACTGTTTATCAACATTGGAAAGAAAGATAAGATTAAGCCGGGAGATATTCTTGGCGCCATCGCCGGAGAGTCCGGTATGCCGGGCAGACTGGTGGGAGCCATTGATATGTTTGATAAATATACCTTTGTGGAAGTGCCAAGAGAATATGGAAAAGAAGTCTTAAATGCCATGAAGCATGCGAAGATAAAGGGGAAAGCCGTCAATATGGAACCGGCAAACCAGAAATAAACAAAAAAAGAGGGACACGATTTACGTGTCCCTCGCAGTTTTTATACTCGTGAAAACATTTTCTTAAGAAGGGGGTTCAAAGGCTGTATATGGGAAGGGTTCAGACCGTTGATGTCAATGGTATAAGAGCCGTTAATCTGTCGTCCCAGACCAAATCCTAAGAGAACCGTCTTGTCAATCTGATACATATCCCCGTAGTTATACTGATTATAAATATCGTCAAGGGAAAACAGTTCATAGGTCGCACCGTTATTTTCCGGCATGGAAAATACCACAGTTTTCACACCGGTCTGTGGATTTACATAAATATCAACAACCTTGAACAGCCGCAGGGATGCAGATACCGCATCGGCTTTCTGGCGTTTCTCCTTTGGAATAAAGAGGTAGCGGAACAGGATAATGCCGCCGAAGATACCAAAGATAGCCAGGAAGAACATTTGAAATTTATGCATAATAGTACCCATTACGATACCATCAAGACCAAAGAGCAGAAGTCCGCTTCCAATCATGACGCCCTGCACCTGGTCATTTTCCAGATTCATCGGAATCAGAAGCAGAACAAATCCCAGCAGAAGAAATGCTGTAAAAAGCCAGACATCGCCTTTGTCACTGAGAGGAATATAGGACTTCGTCAACCAGTCATATTTGACAAGCACATAATTATCAGGGTCACTGTTATTGTAGAAAATCGGAATCTTTTCGCCTTCCATCGGAACATCCTCTTCCGTAAAGACCTCATCGGTAACCGGAGTATAAACCGTTCCGTTCACGTTATAGGTTAAAAAAGCCGAGTAGTGGTAATAAACATTATCATTGCTGTCCTCATGTTTGTATTCCTTCAGAGAGAGAACCTGTGCAGACCAGGTGGTGTAGTTCTTATACTTTGCCCCATAAGTAAAACGATGAACCACTCCAAGATACAGGGCTCCTGCAGTTAAGACCGCCATAACGGCAGCAATAATGTAGATGGTACTTTTTTTCACATATCTTTTTACAATCATAAACCTTCTCCTTCGTATATTATTGATTTACAAAATTTTTAATTTTATCCCGTTTATCGATACCTAACTTTTCCAGAATTCCTGATACATAATGCTTAACTGTGTTTATTGAAAATCCTAAATATTCTGCAATTTCCTGATTGGTCCAGTTCCGGCATGCCAGCATTGCAATGGAAAACTCCAATGGAGACAGGAGATCCGTCACTGTTTTTTGCATCTTAGGATTGTGGATTTTCATCCAGCCACGATGAAATGAGATTATCCTGCCTGCCAACTGCTTATAAATCTCTGGTTCTTTTTTTCGGACACAGACCTCCAATAATCCCTGTAACAGCCCATGATACTCAATAAATGTCTCCCAAAATCTATCCGGTCTGGCCATTTCCCATGCAGAATTTACTGAGTGTATGGCTTCTTTTTGTTCTTTCAGATTAATCTGACACATTGCCTGCACACAGTTCAGATATATTATGGGTATGGGATATGTCGTATCTGCCATCAAAAAAGCTCCCTGGACAAGGCCCTTTGCCCGGGCATATTCCTGCCTTAAATAAGTTTCATGTGCCAGAAGGCTGATTGCAAACAATCTCTGTCCGGTCGGAAGATATGGGATATACTGCAGAAACGGCGGTACCTTTTTTTCTGGCGTAATATGAAGAAAAATATTAGTTACATAATAGGCAAACAGACAGGACGCCTTTTGCTCCATCGTTGCATTTTCCTGTACCACCTGAACCATGCATCGCTGTATATTCTCTCTGGCCTGTTGTGCCGCTTTGGAATCTCCAATTGTCAGATTGGCAAAGGTATAGAGCATATCTGCAGATAAACGAAGCATGATATCTTCTTGTGACAAATATGGTTTCACAGTCTCTGCACACAGTTCTGCATTGGCAGAAAAGTAATAATATTCTGCTAATGCAATCTGTGCTGATTCTTTATCTTCCATTTCTTTAATTACTTTTTCAGCGTTTCCTGGCTCAAATGTGCTTCCGGTTAAAGGAAGTACGGCTCTGTCCGATAATATCATCGTATCCCCGTTCCTTTCAATGAAAAATTTTCCTATCCCAATTTTTGATTGCTTTAATGATTCCAGATATATTTAAGTATATCACAAGTGGGGCATATAGCACATCTTTTCTTCCTGACACCACAATCATGAACACTACAATCCCGGTACTCCTTTTTTGATAACATGACCATCATTTTCTGGTAATACAATGGTTCTATATTGGAGCATTTTTGACGGAATGAAAGATGCTCTCTATATAACGTTTCCTGTAAAATGATACAGTTTGTTACATAGAGAGCATTTTTATGGGGTAATATTTATTTACAAATGTTTCTTTTTACGATAATAAACGGTACCAGCAATAATAATTTCTGAAACAATCAGCCATGCCGCCCATACCAAAGGATTATTATAATCCCCTGTTTTCGGAGACTTATCCGTAGTCTGCTTTGTATTAGTTTGAGTTGCAGGCTGGGTATTTGAGGCTGTAGCCGTTTCCTGATTTTTATTGTCTGGATTCTGGTTTACGCTTGCCTGGATGGTAAACGTAGTACTTGCAGAACCATCTGTCCACAACATTTCCAGGTTATGTGTTCCGGCAGTCAGTGTATTCAGGTAAGAGGACTTCAAAGTAACAATGGTTGAACCGGACTTCACATCATAATTATCTTTTCCAATCTGAACACCATCTACTTTGATTCCGGCAAATTTAGAGAACTCTGCATCCACCCGGATGGTAAGGCTGTTGCCACTCTGCAGGACATAGCTGCTTTCAGTTCCTTCTATAATTTTATAAGAAGTTTTGGTTTCTTCAGTTCCGGTTTTTACCGGCGGGATTTCGACTGCAGTTTTAGCATAATTACAAACTGTACACTGCTCATGCTTAGAACCTTTTTCCGTAGACGTAGCTTCCTTGTCGATTACCCAGGTAAAGCTATGTCCGGATTGATTTATTTTTTCACCACATTCACAGGTATTCCAATGATTATCCGCATCGGAATGCCATCCGGTACGGTCTGCTGTATGCTCTGCTGATTTTGCGATTACAACATCCAAAGAAGTAATCATATTTGCTCCACTTGCATCACTGAAATAACCACCGCAATTTGCACAGACCCAATATTGTATATTTCCCTCTGTCAGATGAGTTGCTTCTTTTCTGTCAGCCTTAGACAGTGTATGTCCGCCAAGATAACTGCCGCAGATATTTGAGAGCAGGGAGGTTGTGTCTGCTGCCTTAATCTGGTTGGAACCAGGTGTTCCACTATCCGCACCTACATCATTGAGTGAAGGGTTCTTCTTTTTATCAAAAGCGCAGCCAGCAGTGGTGCCATTATTATCATATCCAATGAATCCACCCGGTGCAATTGTTGGATGAGAACCTGTTACAGTACCTGCAGCATTACAGTTCTGAATATTTCCTTCGGTATTTGTACCGGAAAAGCCACCGGTTTTCGGTTCCCAGCCTGCCACCGTGCTCTTTACATTACCATAGGAAACACTGTTACGAATCTTTCCTTTTTCCAGATATCCGACAAAACCACCGGTATTCCAGTTATTTGCCTCAACATTGCCATAAGATGCACAATGCTCTATTTCCAAACTGGCGTTCGGACTCAAATACACATCCGGCAAACCCGCCGGTTGACCATCCTCCGGATACGCTGCCTTTGGCGGTACAGTTTTTGTAGGAGCCCTGGAAAACATTTCCGATGAATCCACCACTGATACACCTTCCTGTCACAGTAACATCCGCGGAACAATCCGAAACATGGGCACGGCTTGCATCACCAATCAGCCCTCCGGCATACATCTTGGAGTCTACCTGTCCGGTTCCCTGACAGTTTTCTACTCCAACAAAGGTAGCTCTGGAACCACCCATCGTTGTAAGCGAACCTACCAGCACTCCGGCACCGTAAATATCCGGACTGGCACTTGCATCCGTGGAATTTCCGGCATAGATGGTAGCATTTTCAATACAGAAATTTTTCAGTACTGTTTCATCAGATACAGCTACTACGACACCAAACAAGCCGGCACAGACGTTATTTCCCCGTTCATCCACATATAAGCCTGTAATGACCTGATTATTTCCATCGAAATATCCTGAAAAAGCTTTGGAACTTGCATTTCCATAACCGATAGGAATCCATCTCTTTCCGCTCAAATCAATTGGAGCGGTCAACTTAAAATATTCCCCCGAATGTGTTTGCTCAGGTACTCCAGAATTTACTTCTGATGCCAGCTTTGCAAGCTGTCCTGCCGTAGCAATCTGATATGGATCATTCTTTGTACCGCTGCCGCCAGCAAAGTCAGCTGCTGTAAAATCTGTCCATTTCTCTGTTGTAACATCTGCCCGGGAAGTTATCGGTGTCAGTGTAAACAACATACAGACTACCAAAACCAAACCTAGTAACTTTTTTCTTTTTCCCATAATTCGTCCTTTCCTTTTAATGATTTTTAGTAAGATTCAAACCGACAAAATCAAGGTTTACGATTTTATTTTACCAATTTCATTTTTCTTTGGACATGCCCGTTTTGACAGAAAAAAGTGCCTGTTTTATTGTATTTAATCTATAATTCCGGAATCGGAAATAATTCTTCCGGGGTACCAAAGTGGGCACCCAGAGGGTTCATATATTTTGTCCACTGAAGTTTCGTCTCGTCAATGTACATATTTTCCTCATCACCAATGCCATAGTTTGGAATGCCGTTATTAGTGCCCTCTAAGAAGTCTTTAAAAGCATCTACATCAAGGTCACCGTTCAGATAATCCATCCAGAAATTGTCATGGGCTGCAAATAAAAGTTTGTCCATTCGTGGAGAAGCCCAGCCTAAGAAATCACAGGCAGCCTCATACTGGGAATCGTCTTCAAATTCAATTTTCCATTCGTAAGTATCAGCCCCATTTTTGATGCAGCGGATACCTTTTTCATCCATGGCAACCATATAAAATACATCTTCCGCATCTTCATCAGATTCATTTGTGGCATCTGTCGGAAACGTAACCTTAAGGGTATCGGATAAAAGCATATCGATAAGAGGCTGGGCTGGTGTATCATTTACAATGCTTTTCTTTGCTGTCTCTGCCATTTCCTTATCCTTAACTTCTTCTTCCTCTTCAATAGCTTCCTGTAAAGCTTCTTCCGCTTTATCAAAGGAGTCTAACAGCTTGTCCCATTCCTTCATGCTGAAAGACTGACCACCGATTTGAAAGCTCTCTTCGGTTTCACCATTTTTCATTTTGTTATAAATATTTTCTTTCCATTTTGCAATTTCTTCAGCCGGATTTACCGTAGCTGTAGAATCCTCATCCTCATTCATTTCAGAAAGCTTTTCCTGCACAAGCTGTTGAAAATGAGTCAGCCATTCGTTATCCTCAGTATTGTTATCCGGGTCAGTGGACAGAAAACCGAGGTAGTCCATTGGGGAGTTGTTGTTCCATATTGAGTTAATTGCCATAAGAGCTCCTTTCAGAAGTTGTTGTCTGGTGATTGCAAAAGAATATTTGTAACTTGTAAAGATTTCAGGGATTCAAAGTGCATTCTGGGTTTATCTGGCGTAAAATGCCAGCAGTTCTTAGGTACATGTTTTTCTTGCTGTCAGGCTGTCTTTCCGTTGCTTTGACACAATCGCAGTACTGTCCGTCGGGTACGGATGCGGATAAAGCCTGCAAGGGGCACTAAGAATTTCGGCAGGATAATCTTTTGTCTGGCAATCGGCGCAAATTCACATCCGTGTTCATATGCGCCTCGCCGGCACTTCCCTGTGCCGGCGTTGCCTGTTGCCAGACGAAATTCCAAGTGCCCCTAACAGCCTTTAAGATGCATCCGCACTTCGACGAACAGTCCTGTGATTTGTCAAACATTGGAAAGACCGGCTTAATAAACAAAAGAAAAACATGTATCTTAGAGCTGCGGTATTTTATGTCAAAACCCAGATACACTTTGAATATCCTGATAAATTTACAATCCATACATTTTTGCAATCATCAGAAAAAAATAAAGACACTTTATCTCAATCAATCCCTTGAAATAAAATGCCATCCATGTAATAACTTTATCGACCAATCGATTTAAATACATTAGAAGAAAATGTTGATTTCTTCAAAAAATGCAGGTAGGATAGAAGAAAAGGAGTAGGAGGACGGGCAGTATGGGAAAAATCATTTTTCTGGATGTTGACGGAACCTTAGTGGATTATGAAAATCATTTGCCGGAATCAGCAGTTCTTGCGGTGCGGAAGGCAAGAGAAAACGGACACAGAGTGTATATCTGCACAGGAAGAAGTAAAGCAGAAGTCTATGAGAATATCTGGGAAATCGGACTGGATGGAATGATAGGCGGAAACGGAAGTTATGTGGAAGATCATGGACATGTGGTTATGCACCAGATGATTACGCCGGAGCAGTGCCGCCATATTGTGGACTGGTTAAAGGAGCGCGGACTGGAATTTTATCTGGAAAGTAATGCAGGACTGTTTGCAAGTGCCGGATTTGAAGAGGATGGAGAACCTGTGATTCAGGAATATTCCAGGCGGAAAGGCAAAGAGGGCGCAGATAAAATAAAGGTACGGGATGCATTTCCGGAAATGATTTTTGATGGAGAGCTGTACCGGGACGATGTAAATAAAGTAAGCTTTATCTTAAATCAGTATCAGGATTATAAAGATGCCGTGGTGGAATTCCCGGATTTGCAGGCTGGAACATGGGGCGGAGCCGGCGAAATTGCATTATTTGGAGATTTGGGCGTAAAAAATATCACCAAAGGAAATGCCATTGCGCATCTGTTAGAATATCTTCATGCAGATGTGGCAGACACCATAGCTTTTGGGGATGCCAAAGTGGATATTCCTATGTTGGAATACTGTGGCTATGGTGTTGCCATGGGAAGCGGTGGAGACGAGATAAAGGCTATGGCAGATTATGTCACCGGGGATGTGGATAAGAATGGATTGTATGATGCATTTGAAAAATTGGGGTTGCTATGAAGAAAAATATTGGTATATTCTTAGTGATGTGTATCATGTTGACTGCGTGTAAAAATGATAAGTTTCCTTATGATGATGAATTGGATGATTCTGAGAAGAATGAAATAAGTACAGAGTATAACTCGGTAATTGACAGAAAAATTGCCGATACAAAAGATGAAAAAATAAATATCGCCTATGATGAAGCACTTTCTGAGTATGAGGGGTATCTTGATAATGTAAAATTATTTGAGGAAAACTATAAAAATCAGGATTATGATGGAGATGGAAAAACAGATCGTGTTTTCCAGTATTTCAGAAATGATAATAAGAAAGTATACACGATTTGCTTTGGAAATGGTGACCGCCTTGAACTGGGAGCATTTGATGATACATTTCTCGGTCTTGAAGTATGGGGAGCGGATATTACCGGAGACGGGAAAAATGAGATTGTCTTTTGTGGAGAGCATACAGGAAATACATGGATACAGAGTGGAAGTGAAATTGCAATCTGGAGAAAAGATGGCAGTGAGTACACAAGAATGAATCTGCCGGGAAAGCAAACCAGAATGCGATATTCTGCAGGATATGATATTTATATTGAAAAGGCGGAGCAGGAAAATACAATTCTTGTTACCTGTCCTGAATTGGGATTGGAAGAGGAATATGTTCTACCTGAAAATCAAAGAGAAGAATTTGATAGTTGTTATAAAGACTTAAAAGTTGGAGAAAGGATATTGAGTTCTTCAAAAGCATGGAAAATAGCAGTGGATGGAGATGATATATTTTTATATGAAGCGTTTTTAGACAGACAGACTGCAGCAGTTAAGATAAAAATGCAATGGAAAGAAAATAAATTTGAAGTAATGAATACGGAAATTTTAGAAGAGTATTTATAATGCATAAACAATGGCTGAAATGCAATCGCACAGGGTTGTTTTCTCATTGGTGTTTGGAGCTGTTTGCATTAGGGAAGCAGCAAGCAGATAAAATAAGTAAAGAAAGTTTAGGAGGACAAAATGAGTAATAACGTAACAGAAAAAAAATGGTGGCAAAGTGCAGTAGTATATCAGATTTACCCAAAAAGTTTTCAGGACAGTAATGGAGACGGAGTCGGTGATTTAAGAGGAATTATGGAGCGGCTGGAGTACCTTGGAAAGCTTGGTATTGATGCAATCTGGTTATCACCGGTCTGCAAATCCCCGCAGGCGGACAATGGCTATGACATTTCCGATTATCAGGATATTGACCCGATGTTCGGCAGTGTGGAAGATATGGAAGCTTTAATTAAAGAAGCAAAGAAATACAACATCCGCATCATTATGGATCTGGTTTTAAATCATACCTCCAATAAACACAGATGGTTTGAGGAAGCAAAGAAGAGTAAGGACAACCCATATCATGATTACTATGTGTGGAGAGACGGGGAAGAAGGCGTAGAGCCAAACGATATGAAAGCCGTTTTCGGTGGAAGTGCATGGGAATGGGTACCGGAAATAAAGCAGTATTATTTCCATCAGTTTTTGCCGGAACAGCCGGATTTGAACTGGGAAAATCCGCAGGTGCGAAAAGAAATATATGACATGATTTTATGGTGGATGGAAAAAGGAGTTGGCGGCTTCCGACTGGACGTAATCGACCAGATTGCAAAAGAGCCGGATAAGAAAATTACCATCAACGGCCCAAGACTTCATGAATATTTCCGTGAAATGAGCAAAGAAACTTTCCAGAAGGGAGATTTGATTACTGTAGGAGAAGCCTGGGGTGCAGACCCGGAGCGGGCAAAGCTTTACAGTAATCCGGATGGAAGCGAATTTTCCATGGTATTCCAGTTTGAACACATCGGGCTGGATCAGCAGGAAGGCAAGGATAAATGGGATCTGGCACCGCTGCCATTCTTGAAATTAAAACAGATTATGAACCGCTGGCAGACAGAGCTTTATAACTGTGGCTGGAACAGCCTTTTCTGGAACAACCATGATTTGCCGCGTATCGTATCCCGTTGGGGCAATGATAAGGAGTACCGGGTAGAGTCTGCAAAAATGCTGGCAATTTTATTACATGGAATGCAGGGAACTCCATACATTTTTGAGGGCGAAGAGCTGGGTATGACAAATGTCCGCTATAATATCGAGGATTATCGGGATGTTGAAATTCAGAATGTATACAAGGAGCGTATCGCAGCAGGCTATGATAAGGAAGATGTTATGAATTCCATTTATGCCAAGGGACGCGATAATGCCAGAACGCCAATGCAGTGGGATGATACAGAAAATGCCGGATTTACAACAGGCACACCTTGGATAAAAGTAAATGACAACTATAAAACCATCAATGCCAAGAGCCAGGTAGATGACCCGGATTCCATTTTCAACTGCTACCGGAAGCTGGTAAGCTTTAGAAAAGAGTATCCTGTTTTGGTGGACGGCAGCTTCAAATTACTGTTAGCCGAGGATGAAAATATTTTCGCATATGAGCGTAAAAATGCGGATGAGACACTGCTTGTTGTCTGCAATTTCTACGGCAATACTGTGAAAATGCCTTTGACGGAAGAGACAAAGGATATGGAGCTTCTCATTTCCAACTATAAAGAGACAGAGGATTCTTCCGTGCTTCGTCCGTATGAGGCAAGAATGTACTATAAAAAATAAGAGATTTCCTATTGAAATAAATTCTTTGCATAGATGTTGGAAATCCAACAGTCAGTCACTCCGTTATCTGCTATAATATGGATAAACCCACCGAAAAGGTTTATACAAATCAGATAAAGAAAAGATAAGGAGCACAAAAATGGCAGATTTATTAAAAAATATTTCCAAGAAAGAAGTTTTAAATTTAAAAGAAGAAGTAGCATATCAGGATGGACAGATTGTAAGTAAGACACTGGCACAGAATGATGCAGTAAGCGTAACCTTATTTTCCTTTGCAAAGGGCGAGAAAATCAGCACACACGCTTCCGGCGGAGATGCCTTTGTAACCTGTCTGGATGGAGTTGGAGAAGTAACCATTGATGGTGAGAAATTCCAACTGACGGAAGGACAGTCCATCGTAATGCCGGCAGGACATCCACATGCCGTATATGGAAAAGAGCAGTTTAAAATGCTTTTAGTCGTAGTATTCTAAGAAGAAGTAAGTATTAAAATACCGCCACATACATAAGACAAAGCCATCATCAGATGTGCGTATTGCCTGTGTATGTGGCGGTTTTGTGTTGCCAGATATCCGCAAGAGCTGACGTTATATCGATAAGACATTGTTTAATAATACATCTTTGCAGCCTGTTTCCGTTCCCGGTATTCCTGTGCACTGACCGGTGTAATCATACCGCAGCTTTCGCACATAATGCCACGCTGTTTCTGGTGGCTGAAAATCGGAATATAGAAAAGGGTTGCCTGATTTAACTGTCTGCAAAGGGTATGCATGACATTATGCCGGCAGTTTGGGCAGACAGAAGTGCCAACCGGGCCTTCCCGTTTAAAAACTGTTCTTGTACCGTAGATAATTACCATGTCATAACACCTCCCTGATGAATATTTGCTTTTAACTGATTAAGAACCTGATCAAAATCTTTGCTTTTTCCACTGTGAGCGGCAACCAGAGTACGTTTACCATCTGCAGTTTCCAGTGCAATATAGCTGGTTGTTGTCGGGTCACCATTTAACATGTTACATTTGAAAACATTCGTAATATCATCTAAAGGAGTGACATAGAAGCCTTCCTTTGTATTGTTGTAATCCAATATGAAATGATTGGAAACAGCAACGCCAAGCTTTGGTGAAAAAATGCGTGGGCTGTTGGCAAAATCAGAGTAAATCCGCTGCAGACCGCCATTCTGTTCTAAGAGAGCAATCTTTTTCTTAACGGCTTTTTTCTTGTTGCCGCCTGCTGAAAAAATAATAATACCAAGAACTGTAAATACGGCAGCAATCACATAGAGTACAATGCTGTTTTCAACGGCTGTGTGTGTGGTATCCAGATAATGGTCACCAAAGTACTCGTCATAGTTGTAAGTAGTAATGTCCAGTCCGGTATCAGAAAGATAATCCACCAGATAATGAGCTGCCTGAGGAGGCATGCTGGTGCTTTTTCCCCGGATCGTGTGAGCAGGTAAGCTGTCGAGAACAGTGTCATCTACGTCTACACCATAGACCGGAAGGGAAGTTTCTCCCTTGGTAGCAATGATACTCCAGTAACCTTCAGAATCCTCTGCAATATAGAATTCTGTGTGATCTTTTCCATCAGAAGTAAGCTCCGCAAATGGCCCCATTACATAAGTAACTTCCATTGTTGCGTAACCATCGGTCTGTGCGTCAAACGGATCATAAGCAGTAATCCACATCAGAAGACCGAAGGCAAGGAAAACGCCACCTAATACAAAGAAAATAATCAGTGCAGCGATGTTTTTCCCACAGACTTTCAATAAATCCTTTTTAAATTCTTCCATTTTCTTTTTTCTCCCGTGTATTTTTTTAAACCAATTCTATCATGACATAAGAGGAAGAATTGTGCAACAGATATAAGGAAGATTATTCTTTCATCACTAACCATCTGCATTTACTGAGGGCTTTTCCGAGACACAGGTAAATAATATAGAAAAGGATGCCGATGAGGAAAGTGGCAGCTGCCCAGCGCAGATGCTTAAACAGGTAAATATATGGATGCTCATAGAGCAGGGTAATCCAGTCCTGTGTATTCCAGAGACTGTAAGCAAAAGCATTATCATGTAAAAGATAAACCATAAAAGTGGAAGCTCCCACAAAATTAATCATGCGGCTGCATGGAATATGGATGCGCCGGAAGATTTCAAACAGAGAAAGTCCCACAAGAATCGGAATAATGCTATAGTCTGAAAAGGAAGGAATCTTCTGGATAAAAATGTCTTTGCTTTCATTTAAAAAGTAAGTCTGAATATTGGTCTGTGTTACATTATAAGCAGAAATGTAAATAAACAGGAAGGAAACTGCAATAATCAGATAGAGGCAATAAGTTCTGATTTTCCCAAATGGATTGTAAAGGTGGATAAAACCGCCCAAGGCATATAAGAAAATACCGGTCAGCAGTGTCCGGAGTCCGTTAGCCAGGGAATTTGCCATACTTCCGGTCCAGCGGAACTGGATAAATGCAAATAATACAATCAGAAAGGTAAAATATTTCTGCTTGTCCAGTTTTGCCAGAAACTTGTTTAAAAAGAGGTAAGCGATTACTATAATGAAGAAATAGTAGCCCACAAACCAGGACATACTGTTAAATTTATTGATGTTGACCAGTTTTAAAAAGACACTGTCAGTCATGCGGTACCAGAAGGAAGATACCAGTGTCAGGGAAACTGCGGCAAAACCAAGCTGTAACAGCAATTTCTTGGAAATTTTGGCAAGATTAATTCCGTTTCCCTTTGAAACCATAAAGTATCCGGAAATCGTAATGAAAATAACATTTCCGATTTTTCCCATTGGAGCAAAGGTGGAAAGAAGCAGGAGCTTCTTATAAAAAACAGGTTCACAGAACAGTCCGTTATTCATACGCAGCATGGAAGCAGTGTCTGTTAACTGTACCTTCACGCAGTGGTCAGAAATATGAAAAATAATAATCATAAACATAGCCAGAATACGCAATAATTCAATGTTGGAACTTCTGGTTTTAGCTGGTGTCATGTTGTCTAATCTCCTAATCCTAAAATGAAATACCATGCTATTATAATACAGATAGCTTTAAGATGCCACTATTTCCAGCAAAAGTGTGTTATAATGAGCAGTGCCGGTCAGGGAAAAGGCAGCAGGTTTGGCTTGCAAATAACCTGCTGCCTTTTCCCTGACTGATAGTGCGAAGCACGTACATCGAGAAAATCTTTGATTTTCGAGAGGGCACTGCTGGAAATGTGCTAAGCAGTAAAAAATGAGATAAAAAAATACCCCCCACAGAAAGGAATCCACATATGGCAAAGGAAAAGATAGATGAGGGACTGATAGGAAATGAAAAAATCGAACAGGCAATTGCCGGCTTGCAGCAGGAGGCAACACCGGAGCAGTTAGCCCATACACTGACGGTAATCCGCCGGCGGATGCAGGAAGGCGGTCAGGTGATTGTGGCAGTGGAACCACCGAAGGGTGGAAGCCAGATGCTGCTACAGGCGATTGAGACAGATGGTAAGACCTGGTGGGCAGCCTTCAGCAGCTTTGAAGAAGAATTAAAAGGCGGCGGAAGTGTGAAATCCACATTCTTAGCTGATATAGAAAAGCTTTTTCAAGGAGCATTGCAGGCAGAGGGAATCGAAGGGGTCATTTTAAATCCGTGGAACCGTACCATAATGCTGGATAAGAATCTGATACAGATTGTGCTTGGCAGCAGATAGATATGTGGATAAGTAAACGTCAGAGAAGAAAAAGAGTGGAAAGAAGGAAAGAAGATTGAATTATGCAGAATGTATCGAACAGGCAAGAGGAAGAATTGGAAATTATTGCAAGGCGTGTGTAGAATGCAATGGACGCGCCTGCCGGAATCAGATGCCGGGACCCGGTGCAAAGGGAATCGGCGATACTGCCATGCGTAATTATGATAAATGGAAAGAGATTCGTGTGCAGATGGACACTATTGCAGAAAATGCTCCGGTGGATACTTCGCTGAAATTATTTGGAAAAGAGTTTAAATATCCGTTCTTTGCAGGCCCGGTAGGAGCGGTGAATCTGCATTACGGAGACTGTCTCAATGACATTTCCTATAATGATATTCTGGTATCGTCCTGTGCGGAATGCGGCATTGCAGCTTTTACCGGGGATGGTACAGACAGTAATGTCATGGTGGCAGCTACAAAGGCAATTGCCAAAGAACAGGGACTTGGAATCCCAACGGTAAAGCCATGGAATCTTGAAATCATCAAAGAAAAAATGGCACTGGTGCACGAAGCGAAAGCCTTTGCGGTAGCCATGGATGTAGATGCAGCAGGCTTGCCGTTTCTTAAGAATTTAGAGCCGCCGGCAGGAAGTAAGACCGTGGAAGAACTGCGGGAAGTGGCAGAGCTTGCTGGAGTTCCGTTTATTGTAAAAGGAATTATGACGGTAAAAGGCGCTTTAAAAGCAAAAGAAGCCGGGGCTGCTGGAATTGTGGTATCGAACCACGGTGGCAGGGTATTAGACCAGTGCCCGGCAACAGCAGAAGTCTTAGGCGGGATTGCGGATGCAGTGAAAGGCTCCATGAAAATTCTCGTAGATGGCGGAATCCGCTGTGGAACGGATGTATTTAAGGCAATTGCCTTAGGTGCAGATGCGGTAATTATCGCAAGACCGTTTGTGACAGCGGTTTACGGTGGCAGCAGGGAAGGCGTAGCGTCTTATGTTGCCAGGATAGGAACCGAATTAGAAGATACCATGAAAATGTGTGGCGTACACAGCCTGGCAGAGATTACAAGGGATTGCATATGGACAAAAGCATAGAGTGGAGCATGAAAACAAGAGAAGAAATATTAGCATACGGACTGTCTTTCCCGGACACCTATCAGGAGGCACCGTTCCATGACCAGAACTGGCAGCTGGTGCGCATAAGGGAAAGCAAAAAGGCATTTCTCTGGACTTATATGCGGGATGGATTCCTCAATCTGAACGTAAAAGCAGACCCACAGTGGAGAGATTTCTGGCGGAGTGCTTATCCTGCAGTCATTCCGGGGTATCATCAGAATAAGGAGCACTGGAATACCATAATCGTGGATGGCACAATCCCGGATAAAGATATCTGCCGCATGATAGCAGAAAGCTATGATTTAGTAACGGACAGCCCTACCAAACGGATTTATGAAGCAGTAAAGAAAATTCCAAAAGGGCAGGTGGCAACCTATGGGCAGGTAGCGGAGCTTGCCGGAAACAAGCGGATGTCAAGAGCTGTGGGAAATGCACTGCATAAGAATAAAGACCCGGAAAACATACCATGTTACCGGGTGGTAAATGCAAAAGGCGGGCTTTCCGGAGCCTTTGCCTTTGGCGGCGAAAATGAACAGGCACGCCGCCTGATGGCAGATGGCATAGAAGTAGTGGATGGAAAAGTAGATTTAAAACGTTTCGGAATGAAAATAGAGAAAACGGATTAAATTACTGGAACATTAGAGAACCTTTTCTCCGGTTAGCGGGTCCGTGATTTCTAACAGGGCTAAAATCAGTGCCATACGGACATATTTTCCGTTCTGTACCTGTTGGAAATAAGCGGCGCGCGGGTCGGAATCCACATCAACAGAGATTTCATCGACTCGTGGAAGCGGATGTAAAACCGGCATATCAGAAGGAGCCAGTTCTAATTTTTCTTTATTTAAAATGTAGGTATCTTTTAACCGGATATAGTCTTCCTCGTTGAAGAAACGCTCTTTTTGGACACGGGTCATATAGAGAACATCCAGCTTTGGAAGTGTTTCCTCTAAGTCAGAGACTTCCCGATAGGTGCTGTGGAAAGGCTTTAAGGTTCTTTCAATCATATAGTCCGGAATGCGGAGTTCTTCCGGAGAAATGAAATAGAATTCGTTACCCGGATAGCGTACCAGACTGTTTACCAGGGAATGAACGGTTCTTCCGAATTTTAAATCACCACAGAAGCCCACCGTCAGGTGGTCAAGCCGTCCCTTGCGCTGGCGTATGGTTAATAAGTCAATCAGGGTCTGGGTTGGGTGATAGTGTCCGCCGTCACCGGCATTAATGACCGGAATGGTTGCATACATAGAGGCGCAGAGCGGTGCTCCTTCTTTTGGATGACGCATGGCAATAATATCTGCGTAGCAGCTTACTACCCGGACGGTATCGGCAACGGTTTCTCCTTTGGTAGCACTGGACTGTTCCGCACCGGCAAATCCCAGTGTCTGACCACCAAGACTTAACATGGCGGATTCAAAGGACAGTCGGGTTCTGGTGCTTGGCTCATAAAAGAGTGTAGCAAGCTGTTTCCCTTCTGCAAGGTGGGCATAAGCCTCTTTGTGGGTACCAATCCGGTCTGCAAGATCCAGAATACGGGTTGTTTCTTCTTCCGTAAGGTCCAGTGGACTGATTAGGTGTCTCAAAGCCATTCCCCCTTTATCATGTATTCATTTCGTTCTGCACCAGTGGAAATAAACTGGATATCGCAGTCTAAAAGGCGTTCTAATGTTTCAATGTATAATCTGGCATTTTCCGGTAAATCTTCATATTTGCGGCAGGCAGAAATATCCTGTTTCCAGCCCGGAAGCATTGTTACAACCGGAGAGAAGCTATCGATATTTTCGGTAGGGTCGAAGACGGTTGTGGTCTTATGATTTCTTTCATAAGCAGTAATGACAGGGATTTCTGTCAGGGAGCTTAAAACATCAAGCTTCGTTAAGGCAATTTTATCTGCATGCTGGCATTTCAATCCATAACGGCTGGCAACGGCATCAAAAGGTCCGACTCTACGTGGACGGCCGGTGGCAGCACCGTATTCATTTCCAAATTTACGAAGGATGTTGCACCAGTCTTCGGACATGGCTCTTTCTGCTACGAAAGGTCCGGCTCCCACACAGGTGGAATATGCTTTTAGGACACCCACAACATGGTCTAGGGATTCACCCGGGATACCGGCTCCAATCGGACCATAGGCGGAAATGGTGGAGGAACTTGAAGTGTAAGGGAAAATACCATAATCGATATCACGCATGGCTCCAAGCTGGGCTTCCAAAACCACCTTTTTATGGCTGGCAAGAGCATTTTCCAAGAAGCTTCCGGTATCGCAGATATAAGGTGCAAAAAGGGAAGCCTGTTTTTCACACCAGGACAGCAATGCCGGATAAGACATCGGCTCCTGATGATAACTGCCTGCCAGTTCCAGATTTTTGGATTCCAACATGGTTTTTATCCGAACCTGGACATTTTCTTCTTTTAAATGAAGCAAATCACCAAGACGCAGTGTTTTCTTCCGGTATTTATCGCTGTATGCGTAAGCAATGCCGCGGCGGGTGGAGCCGAAGGCAGCACCGGATTTCTCAAGACGTGTTTCTTCCAGTTCATCCTGAATCCTGTGCCATGGCATGGAGATGGTGGCACGTTTGGAAAGTTTTAAATGTTCCGGGGTAATAGAAATACCGCGGCTTTCGATATCTTCAATTTCATGGGTGAGGTGCTCTAAATCAATGACCATTCCATCCCCCAGTACGCATACCACATTGGGATGCAGAATGCCGGACGGCAGAAGATTTAAGACAAATTTTTCCTGTTTGGTTACAACGGTATGACCGGCATTGTTGCCACCCTGATAACGGACAACGACATCTGCATGTTCTGCAAGCAGATCAATGACACGTCCTTTTCCTTCGTCTCCCCAGTTAATTCCTGTTACGGCTGTAAGCATATCGATTCTTCCTTTCTGTAATCATGTATAAAATAAATAATTTTAAGCGTATAAAATTTATCAGGTGCAGTACCGGAAAGTCCGGTCGGTAAGTATTCTTGCAAAAATAAGTCCCAGCGGCAGGGCGATAATAATCATTATGGCAATGGAGAACCAGGAAACCGCTTCCGTTAAGGACATAATGCCAAAGTTATAGAAGGAGCGGTAAAGATATAGTCCCGGAACCATAATTACAATGGAAGGTACGGTTAAAGAGATTCGCGGATATCCATTGTTTTTCTTAATAAAGGATGCCAGCAGACCGGCGGTCAGTGAACCGATAAAGGCAGCAGCAACGGCTGGAATTCCGGTAAAGTCAACCAGTTCCAGACGTAAGGTATTGGCAACGGAGCCAATCAGTGCAGCAGTAGCTGCCATGGGAATGGAACTGTTAAACATAATAGAGAATCCAAATACGCCGCAGAAGCTTGCAATTAACCGCAGAACCAGCCGTGAAACATCACTGAGATTTACAGAGGTAAAGTCCTGAGGCTGAAGTCTAAGCAGCATTGCCATAATCCAGGCAAACATGGTAGCCACAAGAACAATGATGATGGAATAGGTCAGCCGCTCCAGTCCGGAACGAAGATCCAGTTTCGCAAGGTCAATGCCGCTTGTGATAAATGGAAAGCCCGGGATAATAAACAACATGGAGCAGATGTATCCGGCTTCATGGACTGCCGGAACATGGAAAAAAATTTCGGCAGCCTTTAAGCAGATGGCATACATAAGGCAGGCGGCGGAAATAGAGACCGCAATATTTAAAAACAGCGTAAAATGATGTTTGATTAATTTGGTCCGGATGACATTTCCGATACCGGCTGCAATAAATGCCAGAATCATTTCCACAGGGCCTCCGCCCAGAAGAAAAGTAAATGCGCAACAGGCTAAGGCTGCCGCAAGTCCCAGTTTGGCGGGAGAATAAAGGGCGTGGATTTTTTCGATTTCATCCAGCCGCTTATGGATTTCCTCGCCGGTTAAATGGGCTTCTTCCTTTGGAAAGCTTTCTACGAATTGTTCCATGCGGTAAAGTTTGGAGGTGTTGACGCCGGTATTGGCGATGCTTAAGGACTGGGAGACACAGTCCTTTCCATCAAAGCAGTTAAATTCGATGGACATAAGACCTACATCTACCGTACAGGTAACTCCCAGTTCCTTTGACAGCTTATTCATGGAAGTACGGACACGCCAGGCTCCGGTTCCACAGGATAACATGATTAATCCCACACGTCCGATGACCGAGGCTTTTTCAATCAGTCCCGCCTGGGTAATCAGTACGTTGCTGTCATCACTGGCATAATCATGCCAGGGTATTTCCATATGATTTTTTTCCATAATATCAATATATGAAGTAGTGGAAGATGCACTCTTATTCATAAATAATCGCCTCAGCTTTGGCAATATGCCGTTCCAGATTCTTTAAAAAAATGGAATTTGGAAGGAAAATGCCGATTTCATCATATTTTTCATCATGTTCCATAAGAGAATCCTGTCCGTAGAAGACAAATGCCATTGGAAGCTCTTTCTCTAATTTCAGTACAAGGTCGAAGATTGCAGAGTAGGCTTCCGCTTCAGTCTCCTTCTGCTTTATGGTATCCGGAAGCTCCCGGATGAGAAGCACCCCATGGCTGCGTTCTAAGACAAGCTGTCCAATGGTATCTTCACCGGTATAAGCGTGGCTGTACCGGTATGCCTGGGAAAAATACATATTCTTTGGTTCCCCTAAATCGCGGTAACTCTCAAGAAAATGCTGATAATCCTTATTGTGAATATCGCCACAATACTTTGGCAGAAGTCTGCCGGTATCATCGGTCATAATTATCGGATTTTCTTTTCCATCTGCGTTGAAACGGTAGGGAATCAGATAGGAATTCCTCAGTAAATCGAATAGGGTATTCCGGCAGATAGCCATAAGAAATGCCGATAAATCTTTATTTTGATAAGCATCAAAAAGAGCTTCTGAAAAATCCTGTGAAGAAAGAGAAGAATCAAATTCATCATTACAGAATAAATAATTGCAAAAAGTTTCCTGAAGTCTTTCACAGGCCCATGGGTCATGCAAAATCTTTTCAAATAAAACGTCTGCTCTTTCTTCACGAGGGAAAAATGTTGAATTTTTCATAGAAAATATGCGCTTCCTTTCTGCTTTATAGCATTCGTAAAGAGCTGCCGGTGGCAGCTCCTTGTAGGGTTTGGGTGGAGAAATGTAAAGGGGTTGTTTCCCTTAATTTCGGATTGATTATACTATTGCATTGGGAATAAGTAAAAGCTATAATTGATATAGTAGAAATAATAAATTGATATGGTGAAAATGTATGGATATAAATTTTGAATATTATAAGATTTTTTATTATGTGGCAAAATACAGTAATTTTACCAGGGCTGCCAATGCCCTTGGCAACAGTCAGCCTAATATCACAAGGGCAATGAACGGGCTGGAGCAGCAGCTTCACTGTACGCTTTTTGTCAGGACAAACCGTGGGGTACAGTTGACGCCGGAAGGGGAGAAGCTGTATACCCATGTGTCGGCAGCCATGTCGCATCTCTGGGCGGCAGAAGAGGAACTGGCAGACAGCAGTGGACTTGCCCATGGAAGCATTTCTATTGGAGCCAGCGAGACTGCCCTTAACATATTTCTTTTGGATAAGCTGAAAGATTTCCATATGAAATATCCGGGAATCCGGTTGAAAATTTATAATCATTCAACACCTCAGGCAATTGAGGCAGTAAAGAGCGGACAGATAGATTTTGCAGTAGTGTCTGCACCGGCAGAAGTAGAGCAGCCACTAAAAAAAGTTAATCTGCGGACATTCCGGGAGGTACTGGTGGGTGGAACAACATTTACCGCACTGGGCAGTCAGGAGCTTTCCCTAAAGGATTTAAAGGATTATCCGTTAATCTGTCTGGGAAAAGAAACCATGACATTTCAGTTTTATAATAAGCTGTTTTTGTCTTATGGGCTGGCACTGGAGCCGGATACAGAGACAGCAACCACAGATCAGATACTGCCACTGGTAAAGAGTGAGCTTGGTCTGGCTTTCATCCCGGAACCGATGGCAAGAGAGGCCATTGAAAAACATGAAATCGTACAGATTTCTCTTTCGGAGACGATTCCAAAAAGAAATATCTGTATGGTATACGACAGTCAGCATCCTTTAAATGAGGCGGCGCGTCAGTTAAGAAAAGTCATTTTAGAAAGCAGGTGAGCATATGACACTTCAGCAGTTACGCTATATTACAACCGTGGCAGATACCGGAACCATCACGGAGGCGGCGAAGAAATTATACATTTCCCAGCCCAGCCTTACCAACGCCATCCATGAGCTGGAAAAGGAGATGGACATTACCATTTTTAATCGGACGAATAAGGGAATCTTTATTTCCAGGGAAGGGGAAGAATTCTTAGGATATGCAAGGCAGGTATTGGAGCAGACCACCATCTTAGAGGATAAATATAAGAAAAACGGTGGCGGAAAAAAGCAGTTTTGCGTATCAACCCAGCATTACTCTTTTGCGGTAAATGCCTTTGTGGAGCTGGTAAAAAAATACGGGCAGGAGGAATATGATTTCAGCCTGCGGGAGACCCAGACCTATAAGTTAATCGAAGATGTAGCGCAAATGAGAAGTGAAATCGGAATCCTTTTCTTAAATGATTTCAATGAAAAAGTGATTATGAAAATATTGAAATCCTCCGATTTGGAATTTCATCTGTTATTTGTGGCAGAACCCCATGTTTTCATCAGCAGGCATCATCCGCTGGCGAAGAAGAAAATCATAACCAATGAGGAACTGGCAGATTATCCGTATCTTTCCTATGAACAGGGGGAACACAATTCCTTTTATTTCTCGGAAGAAATTTTCTCCTCTTTTGAGCGGAAGAAAAATATCCGCGTCAGTGACCGGGCGACCTTATTTAATCTTCTGATTGGTTTAAATGGTTACACAGTGTGCAGCGGAATCATTGACCAGAAATTAAATGGCGAAGATATTATTGCAGTGCCGCTGGCAGATGAAGGTGATATGAGAATCGGATATGTGACCCACCGGAAGGGAATGATAAGCCGGTTAGGGGAAACCTACCTTGAGGCATTAAAGAAATATATTACAGGAGAACAAAGAATATGAGCCAAAGAAAGTAATTTTCCAATCAAAAAATGGACTGGTCATAGGTTAAAACTATGGACAACATTTATTTTTATGTATTTTTCAGAATGAGGAACTCCAATTATAATGAGGGAAATCAATTCACAGGAAATGGAGAAAATCAGAATGAAGAATTTAACAACACCGTTCCGATACGATTATGTAGGAAGTTTTTTACGTCCGGAAAAATTAAAGAAAGCCCGTGCTGACTTTGAAGCAGGGAAAATTACCAGAGAGCAGTTAAAAGAGGTAGAGGATGCCTGTATTTTAGAACTGGTCGCAAAGATAAAGGAGCTTGGATACCATGTGATTACCGATGGGGAGTTCCGCAGAGCCACCTGGCATCTGGACTTTATGTGGGGATTCGATGGAATCGAGCATAAGAAGACTGTAGATGGAAATACAACCTTTGACGGCGAAGCAGCAATGATAGATGACACTTTCATGGTGGGAAAGATTTCCATAAAGAATCATCCATTCGTTGAGCATTTCAAATTTGTAAAAGCACTGGAAGATGAGAATACCATAGCAAAGCAGACCGTTCCATCTCCAGCCCAGTTCTATGCTTATTTCACCGGCGCAGAGCTTTTGGATACAACCCTTGAAATTTATGGAACAGAAGAAGCTTTTGCAGAGGATGTCATCAGGGCATATGGAGAATTTATCGAGGAAATCTATGCAGCAGGCTGCAGAAATCTTCAGTTCGATGACTGTGTATGGGGTGGACTGGTAAATCCGAAGCTTGCCGTTGCACTGACCGGAAGAAGAGGCGAAGCATTGGAAGAATATAAGAAGGTTATCCTTGCACTAAATAATAAGGTAGTAGAAGAGGCACCGGCTGATCTGACCATCAACACCCATGTATGCCGTGGAAATTATCATTCTACTTTCTTCAGCTCCGGCGCATATGACGGAGTAGCAGAGTTGTTATTCGGAGAGGAGAATGTCAATGCTTATTATCTGGAATATGATGATGAGCGTTCCGGTGGTTTCGCACCGCTGGCAAAAATAACCGATAATAAGAAGGTGGTATTAGGACTTGTTACCACCAAGACACCGAAGCTTGAAGACAAGCAGTCAGTCATTGCAAGAATAAAAGAAGCGTCCAAATATGTTCCGTTGGAAAATCTCTATTTAAGTCCACAGTGTGGATTTGCCTCCTGCGAAATCGGTAACAAGCTTACGGAAGAAGAACAGTGGGCGAAACTGAAGTTTGTTAAGGAAATCGCAGAAGAGGTCTGGTGATATATGCTCTAAGTGACTTCTTAATCATGATTTTGTCATGGTTAGTGAAGCAGTCACTTAGAGCATTTTCATTTCAGGAGGTACAGCCATGAGAAACGAAAAAATCACCCCACTGTACGAGCGTTTGAGCCGCGACGATGAGTTACAGGGCGAGAGCAATTCCATATCCAACCAAAAGCAGATGTTAGAGGATTTTGCCCGCCGGAACGGGCTGCCCAACCCTACGCACTTTACCGATGATGGTATCTCAGGCACCCGTTTTGACCGCCCCGGATTTTTGGCGATGATGGAGGAAGTGGAGGCAGGGCGTGTAGAGGCAATCGTCATCAAGGACATGAGCCGGTTGGGGCGCGACTATCTAAAGGTCGGTCAGGTCATGGAGGTTTTGCGGCAGCGCGGAGTTCGGCTGATTGCGATCAATGACGGTGTGGACAGTCTGAAAGGCGATGACGATTTTACCCCGTTCCGCAACATTATGAATGAATTTTACGCCCGTGATACCAGCCGGAAAATCCGCTCTATGTTTAAGTCAAAAGGCATGAGTGGCAAGCACCTGACCGGCACTGTGATTTACGGCTACTTATGGGACGAAAAACGGGAGCATTGGCTGGTAGATGAGGAAGCTGCCGAAGTGGTACGCCGTATATTCTCCCTCACGCTGGAGGGATATGGGCCTTACCAGATCGCCTGCAAATTATCCACAGACCGGATTGAAATTCCTGTCGTACAGCTTGCCCGCTTCAACGAGGGTGTGAACCGTTCAAAGCCGGTCAAAGACCCCTATGGATGGGGATCATCTACCATCGTGAACATTTTGAAAAAACGAGAGTATTTGGGGCATACCATCAATTTCAAGACCCGCAAGCACTTTAAGGACAAGAAAAGCCACTATGTTTCTGAGGACGAATGGACGATCTTTGAGAATACCCATGAAGCCATTATCGACCAGCAGACCTTTGATCTGGTGCAAAAAATCCGCAGCAATGTACGGCGTTATCCAAACGGCTGGGGCGAAGCGGCTCCCCTCACAGGTTTGCTCTATTGTGCCGATTGCGGCGGCAAGATGTATGTCCACCGCACCAACAATGGCAGGCGGATTTCTCAATATACCTGTTCCAATTATACCAAAGTTCCGTGTGGGACACTATGCCCTACACAACACCGTATCAATGAGAGTGCTGTCCTGACATTGGTTTCTGACACGCTCCGGGCTATCGCTGAATATTCCAGAAATGACCGGACGGAATTTATCCACACCGTTCAGGAAATGCAGGTTGCTCAACAGAGTGCCGATATATCGAAAAAGCGCAGGCGTCTGGCTACTGCTCAAAAGAGAGCCGGAGAACTGGAAAAACTGATTTGCAAAATCTATGAGGACAACGCCCTCGGCAAGCTGCCGGATGCACGATATAAGGCGCTTGATACACAGTATGCCAAAGAGCAGGATGCACTTGAGATTGAAATTGCAGAGCTGGAAAAGGCTGTTACCGGCTACGAGCAAAGCCAGAAATCAGCGGAGAAATTTATAGCCCTGATTGATAAATACGAGAATTTTGACACGCTGACAAACACCATGCTCAACGAGTTTGTAGAGAAAATCCTTGTCCACGAACGCGCACGAAAAGGCAGTCAGGACACCACGCAGGAAATTGAAATCTACTTCAATTTTTTAGGACGCTATATCCCACCATCCTTACAGCCGGTTCCTTTAACCCCGGAGGAACAGGAAGAATTGCGAAAAAAAGAAGAACGCAAGGACAGGCTCCATCAGAACTATTTGAAACGAAAAGCCAGCGGCGCACAGAAACGGTATGAGGACAAAATCAAGGCGCAGAAAAAAGCGGAAATGGACGCTAAGAAAGCCCTGATCCGGGCTGAGGATATGAAAAAAGGTGTTTTTTCTACTATCGGTTAGCTGCCGAAAGAAGAACCGCGCAAAGGCAGCATAGCAGCCAGCGCAGCAGTCTAATCATCACGAAGCAAAGGAGAATGAAAATGAGTAAGTTGACTTACATTCGTTGTGGAGATTATGATATACCCAACCTAAAACTTTCTGAACAGCCGGAAACTTCTATCGGCAAGTACGGCAGGATGAGAAAATCCTACCTAAAGAAACATCGCCCCATTCTCTACAACCAACTGCTGATGAGCGAGAAGCTGTATCCACACCTGTTAGAGATTGACCGGACAGCGCAGGAGCGCGTGGACACCATGTTGCCTCACATGATGGAAGTTGCGGGTGTCACGGAGGAACTGAAAGCCTGTGACCCTATGCGCTGGGTGGGGCTGATGAACACATTAACGGCACAGATTGAGGAAATTTTAATCAGGGAACTGATTTGCAGATGAATGGGAGGTGCGGGAAATGCTGACCTTTGAAAAGATTTTGAAAGTGTTTCAGGCATATCTGGATGATGATCCACTGTATGAGGTGGTTCAGACCAGCCACGGTTATACATTGATGGCATGGGAACCCCACCGGAATGACTGGTACAGCGCTGAAATACAGAAAACCTCGGAGGATTTACGGAACGCTTTGTTGGGTACATACGCTAACTTTCTGGAAGATAAGATTACCGGAAATGACCGTGACCTGACTGCGACAGAAACCGCAGAAATCCAGCAGAGGTGCCGGGAACTTTGGGAAAAGTGCCGGGAAACTTGATATAGAAACGCCAGAAGGAGGCCGCGATTATGCGTCCTCCTTCTGCTTCGCAGTCTGTTCCATTTTGAGCGCCCCGTCTATGGCACCTTCGATAATCGGCAGGTATTCTTCAGGGCAAAGCTTCAGCTTGTGGCTGACCCGTTGCCGCTGTTCGCTTTCTTCTCGCATGATCTCCGGATTAAAATACCGTTCCACGGGAAGTCCGCAGACCTTAATCAACTGGATCATCACAGGCAGGCTCGGAATCGCACCTTGATTCTCAATGTTGGCAAGATACCGCCATTCAATCCCAACCATTTCTGCCACTGTTTTTCGTGCCAGATGCTTTGCCTCTCGTGCGGCTTTGACATCTGCGCCGAAGGTTTCAAAACCGGGACAATCTTCAACTTTCGCCATATAACATCACCCGGTTACATTGTATAATTCATACTTCGCCCGTGAAATGTTGCTATATGCAGGTTAGTTGAAGTTTATAATTCATATTCGCGCTTGCTTTGCAACACAGAGGTAACTTATAATTACAATAATCTTTCTAAATCTTGAGTTCTCCATAATAGATACATATTTCTTTGCTATAATTGAATGTTAGGAGGTAGACTTATGCAGAAAATTTTAGTTGTTGAAGATGATATTGACATTCAAGATATATTAAAAAACCATTTGACCGATGCAGGATATGAGGTTGTGATTGCTGACGATGGTGTAGACGGAATTGCAAAGTTTGATGATACCATTAGTCTTGTCCTGC
Source organism: Roseburia sp. AF15-21 (assembly GCF_003479505.1). NCBI lineage: Bacteria > Bacillati > Bacillota > Clostridia > Lachnospirales > Lachnospiraceae > Roseburia > Roseburia sp. AF15-21. The sequence goes on from NZ_QUHG01000013.1 coordinate 46,240, forward strand.
TGGACATCATGCTACCCAAGATTGATGGCTATGGTGTATGTGAGGTCATTCGCCAAAAGTCGCAAGTTCCGATTATTATGCTTACTGCGCTCTCGGACGAAGAAAACCAACTAAAGGGGTTCAAACAGCAGATTGATGATTACATTCCCAAACCTTTTTCTCCCAAAATTCTGCTGTGCAAGATTGCAGCGATTCTTCGTCGTGGAACCGCTGAAAACAAAAAGCAATCCCTGCTTACCTATAAAGAGCTGAGTATGGATATTGAAGGATTCCATTTATATCACAGCGGCAGTGAAGTCATTTTAACCAGCAAAGAGTTTGCACTGCTCAGACTTATGTTGGAAAATCAAGGGAAAGTTTTTACCAGACAAATGTTGCTTGACCGGCTTTGGGACGATGACGCGTTTGTGGAAGATCGTATTGTAGATAGCCACATAAAAAATATACGAAAAAAGTTGGATGCCGATTATATAGAAACTATCAGAGGGGTGGGATATAGAATTGATAAGGAAAATTAGAACGAGCCTAACTGCTAAGCTCTTTTTATCTACAACTATTCTTTTGATTGCAGTGTGCTTGCTCTCTGTTTTTAGCATGGCGAGATATATTCCTCAAACTTATAGCAATCGTCTTAGTGCAGATTTGCAAAAGCAAGCAAATGATTTAGTGCCAGCATTGGAAAATGCGAATTCCTTAGATGAATGCTACTCGCTTGTTAGACAATTTGTAATACAGACCAATGCAACTGCTTACATTGAAGATGAGAATGGAAATATTTTATATTCAAGTGATGAACTGACAATAACAACAGACCAGGATTCGGTTGCTACAATTCAAGAACACTCTGATAGTGGAATAGTTACAGATGACAATTTACTATCAGAAGCAGGCTATGTGTTTACCTTATTAGGTAGTGAATATACCCTTTATGTCCAGAGTGATTTGGTGTCCATCAATCAAGCAACGGAAGCAATTTGGCAAACCATCCCACTTGTGATATTGGGAATTTTTTTGATGTCTATATTGTTTTCTGTAATTTATTCACGCTACATAACCAAACCAATTATCGAATTAAGCAGTACATCTAAAAAATTGGCTCGCCTTGATTTTGAACCGCACGGAAATTCTAATCGTTTGGATGAGATAGGAATACTATCAGACAGCTTGAATGTTCTGTCGGATAACTTGCAACTTACATTGACAGAACTAAAAAAAAGCAACTCAGAGTTGGAAGTGGAAATATTGAAAGAGCGAGAACTTGAACAAAAGCAGCAGGAATTCTTCTCGGCGGCGTCACATGAACTAAAAACTCCTTTGACAATATTGAAAGGTCATTTGCTGGGTATGCTCAACAAGGTTAAGGGATATGAAAACCATGAGTTGTATATGGAGCGGTCTCTGGCTGTTGTTGAGAAGATGGAAACATTAGTAAAAGAATTGCTATATGTATCTAAAACAGGCGGAAAGCAAAAATCTGAATATAGGACGATTGACTTTGCAGAACTTCTTCGGATACAAATAGCCGATGTATCAGATTTACTATCTGAAAAAGGAATATCTCTTGATGTGGATATTCCTGACAAACTTTTGTGTGAAGTAGATCCAGCACAGATGGAACGAGCCATTCAAAATGTTTTAGTAAATGCAATTCGCTATTCGCCAAATGGTGAAACGATTTGTATATCCTTGTCAAACGAGAAAAATACCGTTTACTGTGAAATTGAAAATACAGGTGTTCATATTCCAGAGGATATGGTTTCTCACTTGTTCGAAGCGTTTTATAGGGCAGATACCTCTCGCAATCGTAATACAGGAGAAACTGGATTAGGTCTTTATATCGTTCGCAAAATCATGGAATTGCACCATGCAAAATATGGTATCAAAAATTCAAGTAGCGGCGTGAAGTTTTGGTTTGAAATTCCGCAAAAAAGAAATGTTATCAGCTCCATCTAAACTCCACATTCCTTGCAAACTATATCCAAATCATTTTGTTATATTATAGCTGTCCTTAAAAGGGCAGCTATAATTTTTGAAAGTGAGGTAAAACAAAATGGTAAGAGTAAAGATGATGGGGGCATTGGCCCTAACAGCACTGATGGGATTGGGCGCAATAGGTCCCGTGAATGCGTTTGCAGAAGCTCGTGCACTAAATGCACCAGCGACCAAATCTACACCGCAAGAAACGGTTGCATCCATGACGGATAATTCGGATGGCGTTATGAGTTATAAGGATAAAGCGAGTGGCAAAAACTTTGTCAGTGAGGACAACGGCGCAACCTGGGTGTCTGAAGAAGATTATGAAAGCAGCCATCCCACAATTAACTACGACTGGTGGACCTATGATGAGTACAAAGAATGGCTGGAACTGGAAAAGAAAAATCTTCAAGAAATGGCGGATGAGCACACAATGGTTGAAACCAGCGAAGGTCGTTTCGAGTGGACACAGGAAATGACAGATCAGTGTATTGCTGAATATGAGCAAACCTTAAATGACATCAAAAACGGACTTCTCGTATCTAAATCCGTGGATGGAGATACTGAGTGCATGACAACTTTCAGTCCTAATTGGGTTAGCACTACTGCCGATTAACAGCGTACAAAAGTTGATTTAGACGCTGCCGCACGACGGCAAAAGAAAAAAAGCCGTCGTACAGCAGACACATTTTCACGCGCCCATGAAGCGGCGGCTTTGATTTTCAGAGCCGCCGTTTCTTTGTATCTTATACAAATAAACCACCTGCTATGCAGGTGTGTCCACAGATGCTTTAGCTTACAGTAAAAAACCCCCAATGTTATACTAAGTACAGGTTCGCCAACCGTACTTAAGACAAAGGAGGTATCCTAAATGGATGTTAATAGTTTAGCACATACAAAGTGGAATTGTAAGTATCATATTGTATTTGCACCAAAATACAGAAGAAAGATTGCATATGGAAAGTTGAAACAAGATATAGCAAATATATTAAGTATGCTGTGTAAAAGAAAGAATGTAAAAATTGTTGAGGCTGAAATATGCCCAGACCATGTGCATATGTTGGTTGAATTGCCGCCGAATATAAGTGTATCGAGCTTTATGGGATATTTAAAAGGAAAAAGCACATTAATGATATTTGAAAGGCATGCAAATTTGAAATATAAATATGGAAATCGACATTTCTGGTGTAGAGGATATTATGTGGACACAGTAGGAAAAAATGCAAAGAAGATACAAGAGTATATTCAAAATCAATTAAAAGATGATTTAGAATATGATCAAATGACACTGAAAGAGTATATAGACCCGTTTACGGGTGAGCCGGTAAAAACAAGCAAATAAAAGGAGCCCTTTAGGGCTAAGCAAGTAAATGATGTTGCGGCTGGCGGATCTTTTCGATGGGTCTTTAGACCCCAGTGCCGGTAACAGCCCCTTCTAGGGGCAGAACAAACCACCGGCTAAGCCGGTGGTTGTGATTGTGAATTTGATTAAAAAGTCCTTGACAATTTGTCTCTGGGAAGCTTAAAAAATCATTACCACAATTCCAAGAATTACCAGGATGACACCGGTAACCCGGTTCAGTGTCTTTGGGGTGGCTTTATTGGCAAAGACAGCAGCAATTCTTGCCCAGATTAAGGTAAATACAATGCACAGAACCCAGACGGTGACGTTCGGCAGTCCGCCGATGGCAAAATGGGAAAGGGCACCGGTAAGTGCGGTAAAGGTCATAATAAATACACTGGTGCCAACAGCAGTTTTCAGTTCATATCCAAGTACAGAGGTCAGGATTAAAAGCATCATCATGCCGCCTCCGGCACCAACAAAGCCGCAGATAAAGCCAATCAGCACACCACAGATTATGGACTGGATGGCACGTTTCTTTGCAGAAACGGCAGACATGGATTCTTTCGTGGTCATAACCGGTTTTACGATAAATTTGATTCCTAACAGAAAGGTCATGAAAACGGAAAAGTTACCCATTGTGGCAGAAGGAACAAGGCTTGAAACATAGCTTCCTACTACGGTGAAAAGCAATACGCTGACCATCATAATCAGACCGTTTTTAATATCGAGGTTCTTATGCTTTCCATATGTATAGGCAGAAATGGCACTTGCCAAAACATCGGAAGAAAGCGCAATGCCGACTGCCATATATGGGTCAATGCCTAGAAAATGAATAAGCAGCGGACTGATGACAGCAGCGGCACTCATGCCGGCAAAACCGGTTCCAAGTCCGGCACCCATGCCTGCAAAAAAAGTAACAAAAATCGTAGTTAATAAATCCATTTTAGGATACCTCCTCTAAAATCATATCCAGCGTTGTCTCCATCTGTGCCATTCCTTTAAAAAAGGCATCTTTCGTGGCATCATCCAGATCGGCAATCAGCCGGTCGGCAAAATCCTGCTGCAGAGCCTGTCCCTTTTTTATAACAGGGGCAGCTTTTTTCGTACATAGAAGCTGTGTCTTCCGGCGGTCGCCGGCAACCTCTTTGCGGCTGAGATAACCGTCTTTCACCAGCCGGTCTACATTGACAGAGACCAGATTTGCCTTAATCTGGCGCACTTCAACTATATCTCTGGCAGTTGAATATTCCGGATTATTTCCTAAAAACATCAAAATATCAAAAGCCGTCTGCGGCAGATGCAGCGACTGGCACAAAGGCTTACATACTGCAGTGTAGGCAGCAGACATTTTTCTTGCAAATGCAATACCTGTATTCATATAAGAGTCCTCCTGATGAAAATACTTCAAAATGAAATAGTTCAAAAATGAAATAATTATTTTGATGGTATACTAGCACCGGAAGGAAAAAATGTAAAGTGAGCTGGAAAAAATTTTATAAAAAGTTTATGATATAGTGAGCGCAAGCGAGCCATAGGGAGCCTGCTCACTTTTGGCGAACGGCGAATATTGATCATGGGATGGTTTTGCACATGATATAATGAACGCAAGCAGGAAGAATGCGAGGAAATACAATGAACAAGCAGGAAATTTATGAATACCTGAGTCAACAGCATATCTGGTACGAAGTGACAGAGCATAAAGCTGTTTATAATATGGAAGATTTATCAGATGTGGAAATTCCTTATCCACAGGCAGATGCCAAGAATCTTTTTGTACGTGATAATAAGAAGCAGAATTATTATCTGATTACAGTGCGAGGGAACCAGAGGGTAGATTTAAAGGCATTTCGAAAGGCAAATGGAACGCGTCCGTTAAGTTTTGCCTCGGAAGAAGATTTAACTGAGAAAATGGGACTGCAGCCTGGTTCGGTAACGCCGCTTGGAGTACTCAACGATGAAACCTGCAGCGTGAAGGTATTTGTGGATGCTTATTTTCTGGAAAATGATGCATTGATTGGAGTACATCCCAACGAGAATACTGCTACTATATGGATGAAGACAGAGGATTTACTCCGTATCATCCGGGCGCATGGAAATGAAGTCCATTGTGTGTCGATGTAGAAAAAAATATCCGGAGAAATAGAGAGTTTTTAGATAATAATAGGGGAACGGAGAGAAGCAAGCCAAGTATTTTTATTCACATGTTATGGAATACAAAAAGGATAGACAGTTCATGAACCATCTATCCTTAAAATGCTTATTCTATACGGTTTTAAGATTAACCAAAGTATCTCTTTAACAGACCCTCAAAAGCTTTTCCGTGTCTTGCCTCGTCTCTGGCCATCTCATGAACTGTATCATGGATTGCGTCGAGGTTAGCAGCTTTGGCACGTTTTGCAAGGTCAAATTTACCAGCAGTAGCACCATTTTCTGCATCTACACGCATTTCCAGGTTCTTCTTTGTGCTGTCGGTTACAACTTCACCAAGCAGTTCTGCAAATTTTGCTGCATGTTCAGCCTCTTCAAAAGCTGCCTTCTCCCAGTAAAGTCCAATTTCCGGATATCCTTCTCTATGTGCAACTCTTGCCATTGCAAGGTACATTCCAACCTCAGAACATTCTCCTTCGAAGTTTGCTCTTAAATCAGCAATAATATCTTCTGGAGCACCCTGTGCTACACCAACTACATGCTCAGCAGCCCATGTCTTATCACCTGTCTGTTCTTTGAATTTCTCAGCCGGAGCTTTACATACCGGGCAGAACTCCGGAGCACTTTCACCTTCATAAACATAACCACATACTGTACAAACAAATTTTTTCATTTTAAAATCTCCTTTTCTTTTTATAATTGTATTTATATATCAATAATAGTAATTGTTACTGATATTAAATTAGCATAATTATTTTTAAATGTCAACTATTTTTTTTGAGACTTTCTGATTTTGTTTTTCTTTTTTATTTTCTGCAGAATTGGTTGATTTATCCAATAACTTTTTACATTCCGGACAAAGTCCGTAGAATCTGGTAATATGTCCCTCAATGAAACCGGAAAATTCTTCTGCAGCAATAACATTAATCAGATCAATGTTTTTCATTTTTAAATCGAGGACGGAATTACAGTTTGTACAGAAGAAGTGGTAATGAGGTTTCGGATTACCATCAAAGCGGTCCGGCCCATTTTCCGTTGAAATCTTTTGAATCTCGCCTAAATCTGCCAGGAGAGAGAGATTGCGGTATACCGTTCCCAGGCTGATGTTGGGATATTCCTGCCGGATATCGGAATAAACTGTTTCGGCAGTCGGATGGTCGGTACGTCCCATCAGATTATTCTTAATACTTTCCCGTTGTCGGCTAAATTTAATCATATATTCTCCTTAACAAATAATAATAATCGTTATTGATTTTAATATAATTCTTAAAAGGAACTTTGTCAAGGAGAAGTGTAAAGTAAAAATCTGCATGTATGAGAAGTATAGGCAAAAATCTGCATGGAATCTTAGAAGATGGAATATGATATAAGGAACAAAAAGATATAGGAAGGAAAGGTTATGCCGCAGTTTAAACGGTTCGTTGCATATCTTTATTATTATGAAAATGATACAAAGGAATATCTTGCCGGATTTGCCAGAGTAGAAATGCGCGGAGACATCTGCAGATTAGAGATACATTTAAAAGGAACAGAATATGCGGGGCAGGAAGGAAAGGTAAGCCTTTTTATCCGTAGGGAAGGAAAAATTCTGGCTTTTCCGGTGGGTAATATGCGGCTGATGTCCCAAAGCTCAGATTATAGTGGAAGGATTTCTGATGGTGAGTTGGGCGATGAAACCTGTCATATACAGGATGTCTGTGGAATTCTGATTCAGCCGGCAGATGGTAATTTTTATGGCAGCCAGTGGGACAATGGGGAGATACATAAGGAAGAAATAGAAATGCAAGCTGCAGAAGAGCCGTCTCTTCAGACTGAGGAAGTGCCGATGCACCATATTTTCCCGGAACAGATAAGCATGGAAGAAGGAATCCAGGAAAGAAGCACGCAGGAAAAAGGCACTGGGGAAAAAGAGGCCTCCATCTGGGAACACTGGGAGAATCTGAAGCAGAAAATGACGATTCTGCATCCTTTTGAAGGAGAGAATATAACCTGCGTCCATATGGAATTGCAGGATCTACGGGAGCTGCCACAGAAATACTGGTATCTTGGGAATAACAGTTTTCTTCTGCATGGCTTCTTTAATTACCGGTATCTTTTCTTCGGAGAACAGGTAACGCCGGAAGGACGTGAGCTGTTCTTGGCGGTGCCGGGGGTTTATCAGAAGCCGGAAAAAGTAATGGCGGCTATTTTTGGTTTTCCACAGTTCCGGACGGAAAAGCCGTGCCGGCAGTTAGAGGGGACTTTTGGCTACTGGTATCGCCGGATGGACGAATAAGGGCGAACCGGATATGGTCTTCCCATTTTCCCTGTATCAGGGCATATTCCCTGGCGACACCTTCCTGTTGGAAATCAAGGGATTCTAGCAGACGGATGGAAGCGGTATTTTCCGGCATGACGGCAGCTTCTATCCGGTGCAGATGAAATTCTTCAAACATAAGCTGAATACCAAAAGCAAGGGCTTCGCGGGCGTATCCTCTGTGCCAGTATGCGGGGGAAAAGCGATAGCCGGTCTCACAGGAATAGTAAGTAGAACGGTTGATATTGCGGAAGCAGATGGTGCCTATGATTTCGTCGGGATTTTCCCTGCGGAATATATAGAAGCGGATGAGACTGTGCTTTAAGGTGAGACTCAGCTCACAGTTCATCAGGGTCCGCTGGTAGGCCACCGTATAGAACTGATCCGGGTGTATGGTTTCATATGGCTCAAAGACATTTCGGTTCTGCTTATAAAACTGAAGAACTGCAGGGGCATCATCTTCCCCTAACAATTTCAGGATTAAGCGGTCTGTTTCATAGATAAATTTCATGTTATTAACTCCTGCAGCTGGTATAAGAATACCTTTCTGTTATGCTCAAAATATGCTATTATTATAACAGAGAAAAGAGTAAAAGTCAGGAGTAAACATGGAACCGGAGATAAAATATATGAAAGCAGCCCTGCGGGAGGCAAGGAAAGCAGAAAAATTAGAGGAAGTTCCTATTGGCTGCGTGATTGTGCAGAATGATAAAATTATTGCCCGGGGCTATAACCGGCGCAATACCGATAAAAATACACTTTCCCATGCGGAACTGACTGCCATTAAAAAGGCATCAAAGAAGACCGGGGACTGGAGGCTTGAGGACTGCGTGATGTATGTGACCTTAGAACCATGCCAGATGTGCGCGGGAGCCATTGTGCAGTCTCGTATGAAAAAGGTGGTAATCGGAACTATGAATCCCAAGGCTGGATGCGCCGGTTCAGTGATGAATCTTTTGCAGGTGGCAGCATTTAATCATCAGGTAGAGATAGAGCGGGGCGTATTGGAGGAAGAATGTTCAGACATGCTGTCGGAATTTTTCAGACGGTTGCGTGAGAAGAAGAAACAGCAGAAAATGAAGGCAAAACCTTGACAATCCGGCATAAAATAGGCTATAATTTAGATTCCGAGCAGCCGGGGTGGCAGCGGTGCCCTGTACCAGCAATCCGCTATAGCTGGGGTGATATCCTGTCTCGGGTTTGAAATTGTAAAGCAGCCCTGAATAAGTGGCGTTGATGTCTGGGTCTTACGCAACAGGAATCTGTGAACCGGGTCAGGTCAGGAATGAAGCAGCCCTAAGCGGAAGCTCCTGTGTGCCGTAAGGTCGCCTGGACTGAGTTGGCTGTTCAGGTAACGTTTGCAACGAGAATTCAAAACAGGATGCTCGGTTTTTAATGCAAAAAATTAGAAATTATAATATAATAAAGATAAGGGTTCTTCATAAGAAAGCTGGAGAGAAGAAAATTTAATATAATAAAGGAGATAAAGATGAAGAAGTACGGTTTTGGCGTAGATATTGGTGGAACCACCTGTAAGATCGGATTATTTGAGACCAGCGGGAAAATGCTGGATAAGTGGGAAATCCCAACCAACAAGGCAGATAATGGCGGACATATTTTAGATGATGTGGCAGCATCCATTGACGAGAAAATGAAATCAGCATCCATTGCAAAGGAAGATGTGGAAGGAATCGGCGTAGGTGTTCCTGGTCCTGTATTAGAAGATGGCTCTGTTTCCGTATGTGTAAACCTCGGATGGGGACAGGTTCAGGTTGCCGATGAATTAAGCAGTAAGACAGGTCTTCCGGTTAAAGTAGGAAATGATGCGAATGTAGCAGCCCTTGGCGAGATGTGGCAGGGCGGTGGAAAAGGTTACACCGGAGTCGTTATGGTTACGCTTGGAACCGGTGTTGGCGGCGGAATCATTCACAATGGCAAAATTATTCCGGGCGCAAACGGAGCGGGCGGCGAAATTGGACATATTACCGTCAATACAGAGGAAAAAGATACCTGCGGATGTGGCAGACATGGCTGCTTAGAGCAGTACGCATCAGCTACCGGAATCGTCCGCATGGCGAAGAAACTTCTGGCTGAGAAAGATGATGAGTCTTCCTTACGCGGATTTGAACCGCTGACAGCAAAGGATATCTTTGATGAGGCAAAAAAAGGAGATGCTCTGGCATTAGAGTCGGTAGAAATCTTAGGCGAGACACTTGGTATGGCGTTATCTAATATTGCCTGTGTCGTTAATCCACAGGTATTCGTAATCGGTGGCGGCGTATCCAGGGCAGGAGATATTTTAATTGATACCGTAGCAAAACATTTCAAAGAGCATGCATTTGCATCCTGCAAGGACACCAAGTTTGCATTGGCATCCCTTGGAAATGATGCCGGAATGTACGGCTGCGTGCAGATGATATTAGACTAAGAATCAGATGAATCGGGAAACATGCTCTGTGAGATTCTCTCGTAAGTAAGTGAAAAGCCTCCGTCCTGGGACGGAGGCTTTTCTTGATTTATTGCGAGAACCAAAGGGCTCTCTTGGACTTTAAAAAGACACAAAGTCCAGTAAAAAGAAAGGGGAGACCAAATAATTAAAAGCTGATTAAATAATTATAATACGCATTCTAATTCATATTTCTTATTCAACAGCAGTACATCAGCCCTTGCACCCGGGGTCAGGCTGCCGATGGTTTTCTCCATTCCAATGCTCTTGGCAGGGTTGCAAAACGGCCTTTTTTGTATACAGTTTGTCCGCCAAGTTCATAAGTACCATCTGCCATTCCGGTTGCACGCATGGCATCGCTGATTAAGATGACGCGGTCATCTCCAAATATGCGGAAAACGCTACGGATAACGGCTGGATGGATGTGGATGCCATCACAGATAATTTCTACCATTGTATGTGGGGCATCAGCAGCGGCACCCACAATACCCGGGTCACGGTGATGGAATGCCGGCATGGCGTTGAACAGATGAGTTGCATGGCTGGCACCTGCTGCGAAGGCCTTTGAGGCAATTTCGTAAGAAGCAGTAGAGTGTCCAAGAGAAATAGCAACTTCATCATGGATTTTTTCGATAAATTTGTCTGCTCCCGGAAGTTCCGGAGCGATGGTAATTAACCTTATTTTGCCACTGAATACTTCTGACAAGCGGCGAAATACGTCTATACTAGGGTTGCAGAGGTAACTTTCTTTCTGGGCACCATTCTTTGCCGGGGAAAGGAAAGGTCCTTCCATATGGATACCGGCTACATAGGCATGGTTTCCGTCATCCGGTACACCGGAAACAGTTTCAAAGATTTCCATAAGCTGGTTTTCCGGTAAAGTCATGGATGTTGCACAGAAGGATGTAACACCGCAGGAATGCAGGTAAGCTGCAATCTCGGAAAGTGCGTCTGTATTTGCGTCACAGAAATCATGACCCTTTGCACCATGGATATGCACATCAACCAGTCCCGGAATCACATAATTGCCTTTTGCATCCAGAATTTCCTCATGTTCGGAAACCGGTTTGTCTACGATTGTATGTGTAGCATCATCGATATATAAGTCTTTTTCGTGGAAAGCGAAGTCATTACCCCATACAAGACCGTTTCGGATAATCATTCGGATACCCCCTTAAATCAGTTTATTTTTAATAATCAGTGAAAGAGCTGCTTCATCAGCAACGATGGATACGTTGTTATGTAACTGTAGGATAGAAGCTGGAACAGTCGGAGTGATTGGTCCAAACAGGGCCTGATACTTCATTATAATCCTTTGCTTTATAAATACGCATGGTACCCCTCCTTAAAAGGCAATTTCTATATTGTTTAGTCTGATTATATAATCGGAAAAATGAAAATGCTATAAAATAGACAAAATAGCCGCTCAATAGAAATATGCAGTGGCAAATATATCTTAAATAGAAATCATAACAAGCTAACACATTACCATATCAAATATGATTAAATCATAATTTAACACAGATTAAAACAGGATTAAACCAGTTTATGAAAAAATTTAAGAAATCTTAAATTGACCCGCTGTGGGGGCTGCTTTACAATGAAAATAGATTGTAAGCAATTACGGAAAACATAAGAAACAACGGAGAAAAACATTGTCTACAAGAAGAGAAAGAGAACGAAGAAAGAAATTAAGGAGAATAAGAAATGCAATTTCAGCAGTTTTTTGTGTACTGGTATTGCTGTTAGTGCTGGGAATCGTAAACCTTCTGACCGGTGTTTTGGAAAAACATCTTCCTATTATAGATGGGAATGGAGACTATACCATCAGTATACTGGAAAAGCTGTCCGGAGATAAAGAGGAGAAGGAACCGGATAAGAAGGGACTGACGGTGTGCATTGATGCGGGACACGGCGGAAAGGACAATGGTTCTGACTATAAGAACCGCTATGAGAAAGATGATACTCTTGCCCTGGCACTTGCCGTACAGAGTTATTTGCAGGAAAAAGATGTGAATGTCATCATGACACGAAGTGATGATACCTTCTTAAAACTGTCAGAGAGATGTGATATAGCAAATGAAGCGGAAGCAGATTATTATGTATCCCTGCACCGGAATACCGGAGAGGGATATGGAGTAGAGACATGGGTATACAGTGGAGCCAATGAAGAGACCATGGGACTTGCCGGAAATATCCAGCAGGGGTTAGCCGGAGTCGGTGTACAGCGCGACCGTGATGTGAAAAAGGGAACCCAGAAGAGCAGTTCAAAGGATTATTATGTAAACAGCCATTCCCATATGCCGTCCTGTATCGTTGAAATGGGATTTATGAATAATGCCAAAGACAATCAGCTTTTTGATGATAATAAGGAAGCATATGCGGCGGCTATTGGAGATGCCATTATTGCTACTTATAAGACTTACCATGGTGACGGAACAGGTGGAAATACAGAAGCAGATACGTCCATCGGAGATACTACAACAGGTGATACAGACACAGATGGAACCTCCGGCAGCACAGAAGACAGTACCGCCACAGAAGATACGAAAAACGTTGGAGAAGTTATTACCAACCAGCAGATTGCCAATGTGGAAGCTTTGGATGGAACCTGTCAGAACTGGGGGCAGGGCGTGAATTTTGATGAAGAGAACCGGCCGATTGGAGCTGTTTCTTATCAGGAAAAATACGGAGACTATCAGGCGAATTTTATCGGAGCAGATGAAAAGAAGATTTATCTGACCTTTGACGAAGGCTACGAATATGGCTGTACGCCGCAAATCTTAGATACTTTAAAGGAAAAGGGCGTAAAGGCAACCTTTTTTGTGACAGAGCCATATGCCAAGGCACAGCCGGAGCTGGTACAGCGGATGATTGACGAGGGACATGAGATTGGTAATCACAGCGTGACCCATCCGTCCGAGGGCCTTCCATCCCAGAGCTTGGAGCAGCAGAAAAATGAAGTCATGGAGAACCATCAGTATATTAAGGATAATTTTGGCTATGATATGCACCTGTTCCGGTTCCCGGCGGGTAAATTCAGTGACCGGTCCTTAGCAGTGGTCAATAACTGCAACTACAAGAGCGTGTTCTGGAGCTTTGCATACAAGGACTATGATGTTAATAACCAGCCAGGCGAGTCAGAAGCGTTACAGAAATTAAAAGACCGGATGCATCCGGGAGCAATTTATCTTTTACATGCGGAGTCTGCCACCAATACAGCCATACTTGGAAGATTTATTGATGCAGCGCAGGCAGCAGGCTACGAAGTGGTGGCATTTCAGTAAGACGCAGATACAAGGAGAAGTCCGGTGGAAAAATATGCAATATTAATCTTACCAATTATATTAAGCAGCATAATACTAGTAGCTGGAAGTATTGCATTTTATATGCCCTTGAGGTGGGAGGAACGGCAGAGAGAAAGATATCCTACCTACCGGGGAAAGAAAGCAGAGCAATCAGAGGAGCACTGGTACAGGGCACAGAAACTATATGGAAAATGTCTTTTGGTGTCAGGAAGTATCGACCTTCTGCTGGCATATCCGCTGACCAGGTGTTTTTATTGGTTCGTGGAAGCTTTCTGGCATAGCGAAGATGCAACACTTCCGGCTGTTTTGATATTGTGCGTTCCGAGTTTTGGGTTTATACTCAGTGCATACCTGATAACAGGAGGCAGAATGAAAAGAGAAATAAGATTTTCGGGTAATTGTGAGGACAGAAAATGCGGATACAAAAGAGAAAAATAATATTGCCAGTCATGGTATTACTGCTTGGGATGACTGCTTTGGGAGCTGTATTATATGGAGTAGGAAATATACAGAGGAACCATAGCAGAAAAATGGCGAACCTGAATGCAATGGTATATTCTGAGCGGATAAAGTCTGATATTATGCAGGAAGTTGGAGCTACAAATGCTTTAAAGCAGCTTCTGGTCAGTGAAAATGGCAGGATTAATAAATTTTCAGAGGTGGCAGAGGATATGATGACGGATTCCATCCAGAGTATCCAGCTTGCACCGGATGGTGTAGTAACAGAGATATATCCGGAAGATGGCAATGAAGCCGGAAAAATCGACTTGCTCAATGATGCGGACAGGGGAGAAATTTCCCGTTATGCCAGAGATAACCATATTGAGATTATGCAGGGACCGTTTCAGTTAGAGCAGGGTGGATACGGAATGGCAGTACGAAATCCGGTATACCTGAAAAATGAAAACGGAGAAGAAGAATTCTGGGGATTTGCCATTGTAATTATCCGTGTACCGGCTATTTTTTCAGATTCATTAAAAGCACTTTCGGATTTTGACTATGATTATACGTTATCAAAGACCGTTTCTCCATGGGATACAACATATGAAGAAGTATATAGCTCAGGAGCAATTCTGACGAATCCGGTTGCTTATGAATTTGAAGCAGCTGGAAACCAGTGGAAACTGGAAATCATGCCGAAGACAGGCTGGTCGAATCATGAGCACCTTTATGGAATGCTGGCTGGCGGACTATTGATTGTTCTGCTGCTGACGGGACTTGTCTCTATGATTCTGGCTTTGGATGAGCATAAAAATAGATTTAAAAAGCTGGCTGTAACTGATGTATTGACCAGAATCAATAACAGGCATGGATTTGAGGAGCAGGTAAGACAGTATTTGAAAAAGTATCCGGAAGCTTCCTGCGTGGCAGCACAGTTTGACATTGATGATTTCAAGTTCATTAATGACATGTATGGACATGAATCCGGAGACAGGGCATTACAGATATTAGCAGAAAGCATGCGGAAATCGTTCCCGGAACATGCAGTGCTTGGACGGAAAGGAGGGGATGAATTCTGCATTTTCTTAGATAATTGCACCGGTGAAGAAGTAAGGGAGAAACTGGAACAGTTTACAAAAAAGAAGCGTTCTTTCTGGTATGAAGGTGAAAAAGTGACATATACTATTTCCCTGGGATATGCAGAGTATCCGTTACAGGGAAAAAACTATTCACGGTTGATGCGCTGTGCAGATGCAGCACTTTATGAAGTAAAGCTTGACGGGAAAAATGGCTGTATTCAGTACAGGGAAGGAATTGGACTTGAAATCAGAAAGCAGCTTGGATTTGCATTGAAGGATGTTTCGGAAAATCTTCCGGGAGCATTTATTATTTATAAAGCAGATAAAGAAAATGATGAAATTCTTTTTGCGAACCATGAGATGATCCGTCTCACCGGATGCAGGAACATGGCAGAACTGCAGGAGTATACAAAAGGAAGCTTCCGTAACCTGATTGAAGAAGAAGAAAGGGAGCAGGTTGAAGAAAGTATCTGGCAGCAGATAGGAGAAGGACATTCCAATGATTATGTACACTTCCATCTGAAAAAAGCAGATGGAACCTTAATGAGGGTGCTTGACCATGGCAGAATTGTGGAAAATGGACGATACGGCAGAGTGTTCTATGTACTGATGGTGGACTGGAATTCTACAAAGCGGCATTACAGAGATGCATTTTAGAGACTGTAAAACATGATAAAAAAGAAAGAGGTATAGGATGATGAAGAAAAAATTAATCGCAATTGTAATGGGAATGGTATTTTGGGCTGGATTATTTGGAGGATGTGGCCAAACAGAGGTGAAGCAGGATAATGCAATCACAAATAGCAGCGAAGAGGGAAAAGAAGAAGGAACAGCAGAAGAAAAAGAATTAACAGGAACCATTGATGAGATAAAGGATTTTATGTTTGTTGTGACAGATGAGAATGATACGCCATATAGTTTTACTTTTGAAGAAAAACCGGAGGGATTGGAAAATGTCAGCAATGGAGATACTGTAACGGTAAAATATACAGGAACAATTTCTGAGGTAGATCCGTTTGAGGGAGAGGTATTATCTGTTGAAAAGGCAAAATAAAATCAAAATAACAATGAGATTGTCAGTAGCAATGGTATTCCTGTCCATGTTGCTGTGTGCCTGTACAGAAGCATCACAGAATCAGGAGCTGCCGGCTGCAACATATATGGGAGGAAAAGACTCCATTGCCGGGATTTGTGAAGAACTGGAATCAGCAGGAGCTTCCCATGTAGATACATTTCGGGAATGGACGACTGATTTCGCGGATACTGCCGGAAAAAATGCCGGACTGGAGGATGGCTGGTCAGATCCTGGAAAAATGAAAGCAGATATTGGAAAATGTATGGATGGCTGGGAACAGAACCATGATTATTCGGATGCTGATTGCAGAATGACAGCGTTTCTTCTGCTGGATGGTGTGCTCCGCGCAGAATCGACAGAAGGCAGCTATGAGGGTACCTACTTAATGTTTGATACAGAAGCAATAGATAATGTGGACAGGTATGAAAGCATAAAAGAGAATAAAAATATGTTCACCACACTCTATGGAGAAAAAAATGTAACAGATGGCAGCCGTCCGGAAAATACATTTTCCGATAGCTGGAAACATTATGGATTTCAAGTGGATAGTGACAGGCTCTCTCTTCTTAGCATAGTAATATATGACCCATACTCGGATGTTGTTTTTGTGGGGCATACCGGTGTTCTGATAAAGTACAGTGACTATTATTTGTTTATAGAAAAGATCGCTTTTGAACAGCCGTATCAGGCAACAAAGGTGCATAATATGGATGAATTGCTCGATATTATGTCGCTAAGACCGGAATATTTTGGAGAAGAGGGTGAAGCAGGTCCCTTTGTTTATTGTAATGGAGAATATCTCGGAACATTAAAGAAAAATATTTAAAGAAGTAAATATTTTACAACTTATGTTGAACTGGAGTAAAAATCAGATAGATGTAATTGGCAAAAAACCGCCGCCTCATCGTTCGGAAAAGGACGATGGGGCGGCGGATATCATATAACCAGAATGACTGCAATGGAACTGCAGCCACAGGGGCGTTTTATTTATTGGCACCGTCAGCATCAATTACAGATTGAATCTGTTTCATCAGGGTATCATAGTTGTCCTGATTATCAATTCCACCGAGCATCGGATCGCCCACAATATTACCATTTCTATCGACTAAAATTGTGGTAGGGAATGCCATAATATCAGAAGCATATTTACCTGCATCTGAAGCAGAGTCAATGGAAAGATTGCGGTATGCTGCCCCCTGGCTTTCCAGAACAGCTGCAGCTTCTTTGATGGCATCCTCGTTTCCGTCAAAGGTTTCTGTATTGATTCCAATTACCTCTCCTCCCATGGATTTGATGGTATCATTTAATTCATTAAGTTTTGACAGCTCGGCAACACAAGGCTTACAGCCGGTAAACCAGAAATTAACGACAGTTACTGCATTTCCGGAAAACAGGCTTTCGTCAACAGAATTACCATCATAATCCTGACCGGAGAAATTCCTGAAAGGAGAGGTGTCGTCAGAATTATCCTTCTGGGAGGCATTGTCAGATGCTGTATTGTCCTTTTCGATTGCTGCTATCTGTTCCTCGATTTTTCGAATCGTTTCAATATCATCTGTAAGAGTTTTTAATTCATCTTCTGTAAATGAGTCTTTATTTGATTCGACGGTGGCAGCCAGATAGTCGGCGTAATTTCCGCTTGGATCAGCAGTACTTTTATTCATCATGCCAAATACTTTGTTCCATGCATCTTCATGATCAGCAAAGAGCTGATTCTCCTGCTGATATAAATCATCCAGCGTAGTGTTGGAACTGCCGGAAACTTCAGTGCCGGCTTCGGTCTGGGTATCGCGGGAAGCTTCTGTGTTTGAAGTTCCTTTTCCGCTACAAGCTGTAAACAATAATGCTGTACAGAGGGTAAAAATAGAAATAACGGTTCTTTTTGTTTTCATGAATAATTTCTCCTTTGAATAATTGATAATAAAATTAATGGTTACTTTTTTGAATATTGTTGTCTACGGATGCTCTTTTTTCGCATGGCATGCCCATAAACTGATAGTGGATGGCATCTTTAGGGCAGGCTTTTATACATGCTCCGCATCGTATGCATTCCGGATGATCCGGGGTCTTAAGCACATCAACATCCATTTTACAGGCATTGGAACATTGACCGCATCCGACACATTTACTGTTTTCAACCTTAATTTTAAGAAAGCTGACCTTGTTAAACAGTGAGTAGATTGCCCCGAGAGGACAAATCCATTTGCAGAAGGGTCTGTAAAACAAAATACTTAACACAACAACTGTAATTAAAATAAGGCATTTAAAAGAAAATAGCTTTCCCAGTGCAGATCGTATGGCAACATTTCCCAGTGAAAGAGGTATAGCCCCTTCCAGAACGCCTTGAGGACAAATGTATTTGCAGAAGAACGGATCCCCCATCCCAATGGAGTTCGTTACAAACATTGGCAGAAGTATAACGAAAACAATAAGGATAAGATATTTCAGGTATCTTAGTGGTTTCAGCCGGGCTGTAGAAAATTTTTTCCCGGGAATTTTATGGATTAAATCCTGAAACCATCCAAACGGACACAAAAAACCACATATAAATCGCCCAAGTGTCACACCGAGTAAAATAAAAAATCCTGTTATGTAGTATGAAAATTTAAATCGCGATGAACCGACAACTGCCTGAAAAGCTCCGATGGGACAGGCTCCGGATGCAGCGGGACAGGAATAACAGTTTAATCCGGGTACACATACCGTTTTGGCACTGCCCTGATATATTTTACCCTTGAATAAATTGGGAATATGAATATTAGTAAGCAGCGTGGCAGCTGCCTGTATCCATCCGCGTATTCCGGCAGCTCTTTTTGATATTATTTTTTTATTCTTATCCAATTCCGACACACTCCAGACATAATTTTATCGCTTTGCCAAGTACGGCAGCTGCTTCACCTCTGATTGCACCATAGCTGACCATAGTGATACCGGTGATAAGCAAGGCAATTTGAGATATTTTTTGACACTTCAAGATATTGTTGCTCCTTTCATTTATTGAATTTATTGACCTGCTGACCTGGGTATTATACAATAGCAGTTGTAAAATTTTTGTTAAGAAACAGGTGAAAGCTTTTGAGATTATTAATAGTTGAAGATGAGAAACAAATATGCGACACAATTGCAAAAAGTCTGTATGATGCCGGTTACGAGGTGGATACCTGCTATGACGGGGAAGAGGCACTGGAATGCATTCTGGCGGAGGATTATGATTTGATTGTTCTGGATCTGAATCTGCCGGGTATGGATGGAATGGACATTTTAAGGGAACTTAGACAGAAAAATGAGGAGACGAAGGTCCTGATATTATCTGCAAGAGGACAGATTGCCGATAAGGTTGAGGGACTGGATGCAGGTGCAAACGATTATATGGAAAAACCGTTTCATTTGCAGGAACTTGAGGCACGTATCAGAAGCCTGACAAGAAGAAAATTTGTGCAGAAGGATATATGCCTGGAAAGTGGTGAAATTAAGTTCAATACGATAAGACGCGAGGCATATGCAAAAGGGAAAATGGTTCCCCTGACAAGAAAAGAAAATGGTATTCTGGAATACCTTCTTCTTAATCTTGGCAGACCGGTCAGCCAGGAGGAACTGATAGAGCATGTCTGGGATGCATCCGTGGATAGCTTTAGCGGCTCCATCAGAGTGCATATGTCGTCACTCAGAAGAAAACTAAAGTCCGTGCTTGGATATGATCCGGTTTTGAACAAGGTGGGAGAGGGGTATAAAATACGAGAGGAGTCCGATAAATGAGAAGAATGTCGCTGCAGTGGAGGCTTACCTGTATCATTACATTATATATTGCGGTAATATGTGGATGCCTGACTATGCTGGTCTATAAAAACGGTGTGTATTATATGGATTCCCTGCAGGAGACTGTTGATGCACAGGGAGATGGGAATGGAAATGAATCAGACGAAATATATATCAGTATTCCGGAAGACAAGTGGGACGAATTTGCAAATGATTTTTCGGTCCAGGTATATAACAATAAGACGGATTACAAAAAAAGCAGCCTGATAATTTCAGCTTTATTGGCACTTCTTGGTGGAGTGGCTACATATTTTATAAGTGGGCGTGCCCTCAGACCGATTAGAGAGTTTTCGGATAAAATCGAAGAAGTACAGGCACAGAATCTGGCAGATTCACGGATAGAAGAGAATCAGGTGAAAGAACTGAACCAGCTTAGTGCTTCATATAACAAAATGCTTGAACGCCTTTCGGATGCCTTTGAGATACAAAGACAATTTACCGCAAATGCAGCACATGAGCTTCGAACCCCGCTGTCTTTAATGCAGGTACAGCTTGATTTATATAATTCCGCCAGACATCCGGGCAATGATACAGATACTTTACAGACGATAAAGATGGTTACGGAACAGAATGACAGACTCAGCAGGATGGTAAAGACACTTCTTGACATGAGCGAACTTCAGACGGTGGGGAGAGATGAGAAAATTGCAGTTGACGCTCTCATTGATGAAGTGCTGGCAGATTTGGAACCTCTTGCACAGGAAAAAAATATAAAGCTTGCTGGAAAATGCAAGAACACAACAATGGTCGGAAGTGATATTCTTATTTACAGGCTGGTATATAATCTTGTTGAAAATGCAATAAAATATAATCATTCAGGTGGACAGGTTACAGTTACTGCGTATCAGAAGGAAAAGCATGTTTATCTGTCAGTAGAGGATACAGGAAGCGGAATCCCGGAGGAACTACGGGAGCGCGTGTTTGAACCATTCTTCCGTGTGGATAAATCCAGAAGCAGGGAACTGGGGGGCGTAGGTCTGGGACTTGCTCTGGTTCATGAAATTGTGAGAGTGCATGATGGCAGTATAACAGTTAAAGCCAGTCCGTCTGGAGGGACGATTTTTGATGTGATTTTTTAAAGAGAATATATATCTGATGCGCTTTTGAACAGCCAGGAATGGGAGGAAAGAAAATGCTGGAACGAAAAATAGTCCGTACAGCCAATGAAGATTTACCGGTAATTAAGGAAATGAATGCAGCCAGTAAAATGAAACTGGAAAAAAGAATGATAAACCTGTCCTTTATTGGAAGCGTACTCTTTGTAGTAGCAGAAGGAGTTATGGCATATATCAGTCATTCCCATGCAATACTGATGGACTGCGTATTTGATGTGACAGATTTAATAATGATAGGACCGTTTCTGGTGCTGGTGCCACTGTTGTACCGGCCGGTAACGGAACGCAGACCATATGGATTTTCCCAGGTGGAATCGTTATTTCTGGTAATCAAGTACAGCGTGCTTTTAGTAGTTACCATCCAGCTTTTAATTGACAGTGTTCAAAGCATCCTGCATGGCGGACATATGGTAAATGCCAGCCAGCTTGCAGGCTTTGAGTTTGGTGTGTTTGCCGGCTGTCTTATCATCTATTTTCTGCTTCATTATTTCAGTAAACGGTATGCATCCGTAGTGGTAAAAGCGGAAATGTATAACTGGAAACTGGATGTAGTCAGCAGTTTTGGCGTATCCGCCGCATTCTTCGGACAGTTCCTGCTGCAGAAGACACCGTACGAATGGCTGACACCGTACATAGACCCGGTAGTGGCAATTGTGATGGCATTAATCTTAATTGTAGAACCGGTGAAAATGATATTGCATGGACTCAGGGAACTGGTGCTCTTTGCACCGGAGCAGGAAGTTATGGATCAGATACGTTCCATTGCAGAACAGTATATGCAGACCTGCTCCTATACGATAGAATTTTTGGATGTCATCCAGACCGGACGAAAAACCTGGGTGGAAATATACATAGACAGCCCCAACGATATTATTACAATGCAGTCCCTCACCAGAATCAGAAATGGAATCCGGGAGGAATTAAAGAAATACTTTGATCAGATTTATGTGGAACTGATACCGGATCTGCCGGAATAAAAATAATACCGGACACAGGTGCCGGAGTGTATAAAAAGTGCCGATGGAATATTCCACCGGCACTTTTTATGAAACGGAGATGGCGGGATTCGAACCCGCGTGCCCCGGAGGGCTAACGCATTTCGAGTGCGCCCCGTTATGACCACTTCGATACATCTCCAGATAAAAAAGAGTGCATACACTTTGTTGGATTCGTGTGGTAAAGTGTTTTGCACAATAACATATATATCATACAATATTTTCCTGCCGGATGCAAGCAGATTTCATTGACAGACCCGGCAAATGCCCGTATAATATTATTTATATTGGTTATAGTGACCATAAGTAGGAGGATTAGACAAATGAATAATGAAAAAGAGTTCAAGCCGTATATTCCGGCAGACAAAGTTTTGCCGGAGCTTACGCCAATCTCTATTATTCTGGGTATCCTGCTGGCCGTAGTTTTCGGTGGAGCAAATGCATACTTAGGACTTAGAGTAGGAATGACAGTGTCGGCATCCATACCGGCAGCGGTAATTTCCATGGGAATTATCCGCGTAATTTTAAGAAGGGACTCCATTCTGGAGAATAACATGGTACAGACCATCGGTTCTGCCGGAGAGTCTCTTGCAGCAGGAGCAATCTTTACACTTCCGGCTCTGTTCATGTGGGCAGAGGAAGGTGGCACAAGCATGCCATCTTTAGTGGAAATCGCATTGATTGCATTAATCGGTGGTGTTATCGGAGTTATGTTTATGATTCCACTTCGTAGTGCGTTAATCGTACAGGAGCATGGAAAGCTTCCTTATCCGGAAGGAAAAGCCTGTGCAGAAGTACTGGTAGCCGGAGAAGAAGGCGGAGCAAAAGCAAGTACCGTATTTGCCGGTCTGGGAATTGCAGCAGCATACAAATTCATCACAGATGGTTTGAAAGTATTCCCGAGTGAAGTGACTTATGAAATCAAATCTTACAAGGGTTCCGGAGTCGGAATGGATGTACTTCCGGCACTTCTTGGAGTTGGTTATATCTGTGGAGCCAGAGTATCTTCCTACATTTTTGCGGGTGGAGTAATCGGCTGGTTCGTACTGATGCCGTTAATCGCACTCTTTGGTGCAGACCTTACCATTTTCCCGGCAAGCGTTCCGGTATCTGAACTTGGCGCATCAGGAATCTGGTCAAACTATATCCGTTACATTGGAGCAGGAGCAGTTGCAGCAGGCGGAATCATCAGCCTGGTAAAGAATCTGCCACTTATCGCAAAGACCTTCCGTCAGGCATTAAAGAGCTACGGAAGCAAAGGAAATGGCGACAACAGCCGTCTCAATAAAGATATTCCAATAAATATCGTAATTCTTACGATTGGAATCATGGCTATTATCATGTGGCTGGTTCCGGCAGTTCCGGTAAGCCTTCTTGGAGCAATTATTATCGTAATCTTTGGATTCTTCTTTGCAACCGTATCATCCAGAATGGTTGGTATCGTAGGAAGTTCTAATAACCCGGTATCCGGAATGGCAATTGCAACACTGCTTATCACAACTATGATTTTAAAAGCAACCGGAACCATCGGAATGCCTGGAATGGTAGCTTCTATTGCAATCGGTTCTGTCATCTGTATCATCGCAGCAATCGCCGGAGATACATCACAGGATTTAAAGACCGGTTATCTGGTAGGAGCAACACCTTGGAAACAGCAGGTTGGTGAAATCATCGGTGTAGCAGCATCTGCTATTGCAATCGGTGGAGTATTATATCTGTTAAATGCAGCATGGAGCTATGGTTCCTCAGCAATCCCTGCACCGCAGGCAACCTTGATGAAGATGGTAGTAGAAGGAGTTATGGGCGGAAACCTTCCTTGGGTACTGGTATTTGCAGGTGTTGGTATTGCAGTAGTAGTAGAAATCCTTGGAATTCCGGTATTGCCATTTGCAGTAGGTCTTTACCTTCCGATTTACTTAAGCACACCGATGATTGTTGGTGGATTAATCCGCTTATACTTCGATAAGAAGAAGGGTGAATCTGAAGAAGAGAAGAAACACAAAGTGGAAAATGGAGTGCTTTATTCATCCGGTCTGATTGCCGGAGAGGGTCTGGTAGGAATACTCCTTGCAGTCTGTGCAGTCATTCCATTCAAGGGAGAGACCTTTGCAGATGCATTTAACTTATCTGCAATATTCGGTTTCAGCTTAGGAAACATTGGCGGACTGGTATTCTTTGCATTACTTGCCGTAACTTTAATCCTTTTCATCCGTGGAAAGAAGAAAAAAGAAAATTAAAAACAGAATAAAGTAGTTCTTACATCTGCCGTCTTGCGAAAAGGCGGCAGATGTTTTATACTGCTAGCGAAGATAATAGGAGGCAATATGGCAAAGAAAAAAGACAATTATTTAGATTATATCCCACGTCCGAATACATTATTTGAATGTAATAAGAACAAAGATGGCAAAATAGAAATAAAAATGCATAACAAAGGTGTGTTTAACAAAATCGCACAGGTGTTATTTAAGAAACCGAAATACAGCTATATCGAGCTGGATGAATTCGGCAGCTTCGTGTGGGAGCAGATGGATGGAAAGAAAACCATCTATGAGATTGGTACACTGGTAAAAGAAAGATTCGGTGACAAGGCAGAACCTCTTTACGAGAGACTGTCCCAGTATATCAAGATTTTGCATAACAACCATTTTATCGTATATGAGAATAAATTAAGAAAGAAGGAATCATAATGAGCGCATTAGCAGGCTTAGAACCAAAAGAGGTATTTCATTATTTTGAAGAAATCAGCAATATTCCCCGTCCATCCTATAAAGAGGAGAAAATCAGCAATTATCTGGTAAACTTCGCAAAGGAACGGAACTTAGAATATTATCAGGATGAAGTAAAAAATGTCATTATCATCAAAGAGGCAGCACCGGGCTATGAAGACGTTGCACCACTGATGATTCAGGGACATATGGACATGGTGTGCGAGAAAGAACCGGGCAGCACCATTGATTTTGAAAATGACGGACTGACACTGGAAGTAAACGGAGATTATATCAGTGCAAAAGGAACAACCCTTGGCGGCGACGATGGAATTGCAGTTGCATACGCACTGGCAATCTTAGACTCTGACAGTATTGCGCATCCGCGTATCGAATTTATCTGTACCGTGTCCGAAGAGGTTGGCATGGAAGGTGCCGTAGCACTGGATGTTTCCCACTTGAAAGCAAAGAAGCTTCTGAACCTGGATTCTGAAAATGAAGGAATCATGCTGGTAAGCTGTGCCGGTGGATGCAGCACCGTATGTGAGCTTCCGGCGGAATGGGAAAAGAGCGCAGGAAATCTTGTTTCTATTCATGTGGCAGGCTTAAAGGGCGGACATTCCGGCGTGGAAATTGACAAAGGAAGAGCCAACTCCAACATTTTACTGGGAAGAATTCTTTTGGAATTAAAAGATGAATATCATTATCAGATAGCAGCATTATCCGGCGGAAATAAGCAGAATGCCATTCCAAGAGAAAGCGCAGCAGAGCTTATGGTACAGGAAGATGCCACACAGCTTGTCCATAAAATAGAAGAAATTGCAGAGAAAATCACCCATGAATTTTCCACCAGTGATCCGGATATCCAGATATCCGTAGCAGTAGAAGAAAACTGTGAGAAGGAAGTATTAACAGAAGCTGCGGCAAGAAAAACAGTGCTTTTAATCAACCTGCTTCCAAATGGAATTCTTCGCATGAGTGATGACATCAAGGGACTGGTAGAGACTTCTTTAAACCTCGGCGTTCTGACTCTGGAAAAAGATAAGCTGACTCTGCAGTATGCCGTAAGAAGTGCAGTGGGAACCGCAAAAGAATATCTTTTGAAACGTATTGCTGCGCTGGTGGAAGAGTTTGGCGGAAGAGTCACCAATACCGGTAATTATCCTGCGTGGGAATACCGCAGGGATTCTGTACTCCGGGATGATATGGTCCGCATTTTCAAGGAAATGTATGGAAAAGAGCCGACCGTAGAAGCAATTCATGCCGGACTTGAGTGTGGCATTTTAGCAGGTAAGATTGACGGACTGGATGCTGTCTCCATCGGACCGGATATGATTGCCATTCATACCACAGAGGAGAAATTAAGCATTTCTTCCACAAAGAGAGTATGGGATTATATCCTGAAAGTAATTGCCTGTAAATAAATTGCTTAAGCGGGCATTATAGCTTGTACCCTAAAAAAAAATATATTATAATATATTTTGGATGTGTGGGCGTATGCACAACAATAAGCAAAGAAAGGGATGCAGCAAATGAAAAGAATAGGTATGTTGACCAGCGGCGGAGACTGTCAGGCATTAAATGCAGCAATGCGCAGCGTGGTAAAAGGATTAAGTCATAATGTGGATGAGTTGGAAATCTACGGTTTTTATAATGGTTACAAGGGATTGATTTATGGCGATTACCGTCTGCTTACATCAAAGGATTTTTCAGGAATCCTTACCAAGGGCGGAACTATCTTAGGTTCTTCCAGACAGCCATTTAAACTGATGCGTGTGCCGGATGAGAACGGGCTGGATAAGGTGGAAGCAATGAAGCAGACCTATCATAAACTGAAACTGGATTGTCTGGTAATCCTTGGCGGAAACGGAACACAGAAGACTGCCAATCTCCTTCGGGAAGAGGGATTAAATGTCATCCATCTGCCGAAGACCATCGACAATGATATCTATGGAACAGACATTACCTTTGGTTTCTATAGTGCAATCAATGTAGCATGTGCAGCTATTGATTGTATACACACAACAGCAGCATCCCATAATCGTGTCTTTATCGTAGAAGTCATGGGACATAAAGTGGGCTGGCTGACCCTGTACGCAGGTGTTGCCAGTGGCGCAGATATCATATTACTGCCGGAAATTCCATATGATATTGATAAAGTCATCGAAGCAATAGATAAGAGAACCAGGGATGGAAAAGGCTTTACCATTCTTGCGGTAGCAGAGGGTGCTATTTCCAAGGAAGATGCAGCACTTTCCAAGAAAGAATACAAAGAGAAGTTAAAGAATTATAAATATCCGTCTGTATCCTATGAGATTGCAGACCAGATTGAGAAACGCAGTGGCACCGAAGTACGTGTAACCGTACCGGGCCATACCCAGCGCGGTGGCAGTCCATGCCCATATGACCGTGCACTCTGTACACGACTTGGTGCAGCAGCAGCCCAGGCAATCATTGATGAAGATTACGGATACATGATTGCGATGATTAATGATAAGACAAAGCGTGTTCCACTGAAGGATGTGGCTGGCAAGTTAAAGACGGTTGACCCGGGCTGCCAGATGATTAAAGAGGCAAAGACCATTGGAATCAGCTTTGGAGATTAAGAGAAGCGAGGATGGAATAGATGTCATACATGGCACTTTACCGTAAGTTCCGCCCACAGGAATTCGCGGATGTCAAAGGACAGGAGCATATAGTAACAACCTTAAAGAACCAGATAAAGGCAGACCGTATCGGCCATGCATATCTGTTCTGTGGAACGAGAGGAACCGGTAAGACAACCATCGCAAAAATATTTGCCAAGGCAGTCAACTGCGAACATCCCGTAGATGGAAGCCCTTGTGGAGAATGTGCAAGCTGTAAAGCAATTGCGGCAGGAAGTTCCATGAATGTTATCGAAATTGATGCGGCATCCAATAACGGTGTAGATAATATCCGTGAAATCCGGGAAGAGGTAGCATACCGCCCGACAGAAGGAAAATACAAAGTTTATATCATAGACGAGGTGCACATGCTCTCCATCGGAGCCTTTAACGCATTGTTGAAGACCCTGGAAGAGCCGCCTTCCTATGTCATTTTTATACTGGCAACCACGGAAGCCCATAAGATACCGATTACGATTCTTTCGAGATGTCAGCGGTATGATTTCCGGAGAATTTCCATTGAGACCATATCAGACCGCCTGATGGAACTGATGGAAAAGGAAAATGTGGAAGTTGAGGAACGGGCAATCCGCTATATTGCCAAAGCGGCAGACGGATCCATGCGGGATGCCTTAAGTCTTTTAGACCAGTGCATCGCCTTTTATCTGGGACAGAAGCTGACCTATGACCATGTGTTAGAGGTGCTGGGTGCTGTAGATACGGAAGTCTTTTCTAAATTACTGCGGAAAGTGCTGGCAGAAGATGTGGCAGGAGCCATTTCGCAGTTAGAAGAGCTGGTCATCGAGGGAAGAGATTTAGGACAGTTTGTCAATGACTTTACCTGGTATTTAAGAAACCTGCTTTTGTTAAAAGGCTCAGACGATATGGAAGAAGTCTTAGATATGTCTTCTGAGAACATGGCACTTTTAAAAGAAGAAGCCCGGTTGGTAGAAGCAGATGTGCTGATGCGGTATATCCGGATTTTCTCCGAGCTGTCCAATCAGGTAAAATATTCTTCCCAGAAACGAATCTTAATTGAAATCGCAATAATTAAATTATGTAAACCTGCAATGGAGACCAACATGGATTCCATTACAGACCGGTTAGCAAAGTTAGAAAAGAAGATGGAGCAGGGAATTCCCATGGCAGCATCGGTGAATACCGCGACACAGCCGGCCGAGGCAGCAGCACCGGTCAGCCGTCCGCCAATGCCAAAAGCAATCCCGGAAGATGTGGAACAGATTGTAAAGAACTGGAATTCCATCCTGCCGAAGATGAGCGGCGTGGTGCGCACCTATCTTAAGTCGGCACATTTAAGTCTTGGCGGGGATGACCGTCTGATGATTGTATTGGATGACCCGGTTGCAGCAGGCTACGTGGAAGAGGAAGACCACAGAAATGAAATTCGACAGGTGATTTCTGATTATATAGAAAAAGAAGTGGAGATTCAGATTCAGCAGAATCAGTCGAATCGTCCGTTTGAAGAATCCTATGTGGATTTGTCACAGATAATCAATATGGATATAACCATTGAAGATGAATAAAATACAGGAGGAAATGGAAACATGGCAAAAAGAGGCGGAGGATTTCCAGGCGGAATGCCGGGAAATATGGGAAACCTTATGAAACAGGCACAGAAGATGCAGCGCCAGATGGAAGAGGCATCCAAGGAGTTAGAGGAGAAAGAAGTAACAGCCGCAGCAGGTGGCGGTGCAGTAGAAGTTACAGTCTCCGGTAAGAAAGAAGTAACCAAAGTAAAGATTGATCCGGAAGCAGTTGACCCGGATGATGTAGAAATGTTAGAAGACATGATTATGGCAGCAACCAATGAGGCACTGCGCCAGATTGAAGAATATTCCCAGCAGTCCATGTCCAAGATTACCGGTGGCATGGGTGGACTTGGCGGCGGATTCCCATTCTAATCAGCTGAAGGAGAAGAGGAAGCAGAATGGACTATTACAGCAGTCAGATAAGCCGTCTGATAGAACAACTTTCCGGCTTGCCGGGAATTGGACCAAAGTCGGCGCAGAGACTGGCATTTCATATTTTGAATATGCCGGAAGAAAATGTGGAAAAATTAAGTCGTTCCATATTAGATGCAAGACAGAATATACACTACTGCAAAGAGTGCCTGACCCTGACCGATGATGAACTCTGCCCGATATGCAAAAATCCCCAGCGGGATCACAGCGTAATCATGGTAGTAGAGGACACCAGGGATCTGGCAGCTTATGAGAAAACTGGAAAATATGAAGGAGTATATCATGTACTTCATGGGGCAATATCTCCGATGCTTGGAATCGGACCGAATGACATTAAGCTCAAGGAGCTGATACATCGGCTGGAGGGTGATGTAAGAGAAGTCATTATTGCCACCAATTCAAGTTTAGAGGGAGAGACAACAGCAATGTATATCAGCAAGCTGGTGAAACCGACCGGAATCAAGGTCTCAAGAATTGCCAGCGGCGTCCCTGTGGGAGGGGATTTGGAATACATTGACGAGGTAACATTACTTCGCGCGTTAGAGGGACGTGTGGAGTTGTAATGGATACAAACAAGCTTATTCATGAGAAAGGTTAAGTAAAATGACGAATGCAGAGTTGGAAAAAAAGGCAAATGAAGTAAGACAAAGTATTGTTACGGCATTGCACAGTGCAAAATCCGGACATCCAGGCGGATCACTTTCCGCAGCAGATATTATGACATATCTGTATTTTGAAGAGATGAATGTGGATCCGAAGAATCCGAAGATGGCAGACCGCGACAGATTTGTGCTGTCGAAAGGACATGTAGCTCCGGCATTATATTCTGTACTGGCACACAAAGGATATTTTCCGGTAGAAGATCTTGTGACACTGCGTCATACAGGTTCTTATTTACAGGGACATCCGGATATGAAACATATTCCGGGTGTTGATATGTCTGCAGGTTCCTTAGGACAGGGACTGTCCTGCGCAGTAGGAATGGCACAGGCTGGTAAGATGGATGATAAGGATTACCGGGTGTATGCAATGTGTGGTGATGGTGAGATTCAGGAGGGACAAATCTGGGAAGCTGCCATGTGGGCAGGCGCACATCACTTAGACAACCTGACTGTAATCGTAGATAACAATAACCTTCAGATAGATGGAACGGTAGAAGAAGTATGTTCTCCATACCCGATTGATAAGAAATTTGAAGCATTCAATTTCCATGTAATCAATATCAATGGAAATGATATGGAAGAAATCCGTAATGCCTTTGCAGAAGCAAAGAAAGTAAAAGGCATGCCGGTTGCAATCATTGCAAAGACCACCAAAGGAAAAGGAGTTTCCTTTATGGAAAATCAGGTGGGCTGGCATGGAAAAGCTCCAAATGACGAGCAGTACGAACAGGCAATGGAAGAATTGAAGAAAGCAGGTGAAGCATTATGTCAGAAGTAAAGAAGATTGCAACAAGAGAAAGCTACGGTAATGCTTTAGTAGAACTGGGCAGGGAACACACAGACCTTGTAGTATTAGATGCCGATTTGGCAGGTGCAACCAAGACGGAAATCTTCAAGAAAGCATTTCCGGAACGTTTCTTGGACTGTGGAATTGCAGAAGCAAATATGGCTGGAATCGCAGCAGGACTTTCTACCTGCGGTAAAGTTCCATTCATGAGCTCCTTTGCAATGTTTGCAGCAGGACGTGCTTATGAGCAGGTGCGTAACGCAATCGGATATCCACACCTGAATGTAAAAATCGGTGCAACCCATGCAGGAATCTCTGTAGGAGAAGACGGTGCAACCCACCAGTGCTTAGAAGACCTTGCACTGATGCGTGAAATTCCTGGAATGGTAGTGATCAATCCGAGTGATGATATTGAAGCAAAAGCTGCAGTAAAAGCGGCATATGAACATGTAGGACCGGTTTACCTCCGATTTGGCAGACTTGCAATTCCTGTATTTAACGATAACGAAGATTACAAATTCGAAATCGGAAAAGGAATCGTCTTAAAAGAAGGAAAAGATGTTACCATTTTTGCAACCGGACTGGAAGTAAGCGAGACATTAGCAGCAGAGAAAATGTTGGCAGCAGATGGCATTGATGCAGAGATTATCAACATCCATACCATTAAGCCAATCGATGCAGAATTAGTTGCTGCATCAGCCACAAAGACAGGCAAAGTCGTAACCGTAGAAGAGCATTCCATCATCGGTGGACTTGGAAGTGCTGTATGTGAAGTCCTTTGCGAGAAAGCACCGGCCAAAGTGCTCCGCATTGGCGTAAATGATACCTTTGGCGAGTCAGGCCCGGCACCGGAACTGATTGCAAAATACGGACTGGATGCAGAAAGTATCTACAAAAAGGTAAAAGCCTTTGTAAAAGAAAACTAAAAAAGACAAAAAGGAAAGCTGTCACTGAAAAAGTGGCAGCTTTTTTCGTAAAAACCTGTCAGAAACTTCATTTTTCGCCATCCATGATATGGCAAAAAATCCGCCGCCTCTGTGTTATGGTTGTCCCAGGACAAGAGGAAAGGGGCGGCAGAAGTGATAGAGATTATACAACGGAAGGAAATAGAAAATTCAGCAACAGGAAATACACTGGCAGGAAATACCGCAACAGGAAATATAGTGACAGAAAATAGAAGAACGAACGAGAAGGCGGAGGATACGGCAACGTTTCCACGAAATTTCCGCCAGATTGGGACGCCAGAGGGTGAAAAACACATTTTCATAGAAGATTATGTATACACCTATCTGCATCCGGCATTTCTCGGAATGAATGAACGGAGGGTATGCATTCTGGTGGGCAGAACCGAAACCCATGGCAAAAACACGAATATCTATGTAAATGGGGCATTTGAATTGCCGGAAATTGCATATTGTGGGACAGCTCCGGTTTTTCAGGAGAAAATCCGGACAGAAATATGCACCTTAATTAAACGCTATTTTGACGGAAGCACCCTGCTGGGCTGGTTTTATGATGAGAAGGGAACAGCACCCTGCCTGACACCGGAACTGGAACGGATACTGAAAAATTTCTTTGGTGGAAACAATAGACTTCTGCTGCTGTCGGATTCCCTGGAAAAAGAAGAAACGTTATACATATATGAAGAGGGAGCCGTTCATAAAAAAGAAGGCTATTATATCTATTATGAACGCAACCAGGCGATGCAGGAGTATATGATAGTATCGCGGAAAGACACACCGCAGGAAGTGAAACCGGAGGAAGTCCGGGATGAGGCATTAAAAAACTACCGGGAGCTGGTCTTAAACAGACCAAAGAAGAATTTTCAACTGCCGGCATTTCATTCACTGGTTTATGGAAGTGGTCTTCTTGTGGTCATTGCAATCATAGTTGTAGGCATCAGCATGTTCAATAATTATGAGAAAATGAAGAAACTAGAAACTGCGGTCAGTGTCATGGAACAGAAAAATGATTCATCAGGAACAGACCCTGCACCGGATACGGAAACCCAGACAAAGCTGGTCATCGAGGACCTTGCGGGACAGGTAGAACCAACAGAAAAAGAGAATGCAGAAAACTTACAGGTTGCGGACAACACGGCAGCACCGGATAACATGGCAGCACCGGACAGCACGGCAGCACCGGATAATACATCTGACCAGGCAGCATCAGCAAGTACACAGCCCCAGTCCGAGGCGGAAATTATATTGCAGCAGGGCTATTATATCGTGCAGCCGGGAGACAGCATGATTTCCATCAGTAAAAAGATATATCAGGATGCTTCCCATGTGGCAGATTTGTGTGCGGCAAATGGGATTGAAAATATCGATAATATAAAGGTTGGCGAAAAATTAATACTTCCATAAGAAAAAAATAATGCCGAAACATGGAATATAGGCTATAATCAATAGAAGAGTGAAGAGAACAGCAGGAGTTAAGAAACAGAAATGGCAGATAAAACACAGTTTCGTACCATCGAAACAGACGAAGAAGAACTGAATACCAAAATACGGAAACATCGTTTGAAAATAATAAAAATCATATTGTTGTTGCTGGCACTGGCGGCTGTTGCAGCATTGGGGATTTTCTTTTTTCAGAAATTGCGGAAATATAATAGTTACACGGTAGAAAAAAGCGTGGAACGTCAGGACACTGCTGGAAGCCAGTTTCTTGCATATGGAAATGGTTTTATCAAATATAGTAACGATGGGGCAATTTATACCGACGCCAATGATGAAGTGTACTGGAACCAGACCTATGAGATGAAAGAACCAATGGCAGATGTCTGTGAGGATTATGTGGCATTGGCAGATAGGGGCGGAACTGAAATCTATATCATGAATCAGGCGGGAATGCAGGGCAAAATTGAGACACCGATGAACATCTCCAGAATAAGCGTAGCCAACCAGGGCGTTGTGGCAGTATGGATGGAGAGTGACGGAGAGAATTACATCCGTATGTATGACCAAAATGGCAAAAATCTGGTGTCCGGCGCATTCTATACAGAAAAAAGCGGTTATCCGCTGGATATTTCCCTTTGCAATGATGGAAAGAAATTAGCAGTGTCCATGCTCACGGTCAATAATGGAGAAGTATGCAGCACAATCAAATTCTACAATTTTGGCTCAGTAGGACAAAATGAGATTGATTATATGGTAGGAAGCTTCGACTATCCGGATGTGATAATACCACAGATAGAATTTACCGATAACAACCGTCTGGTGGCATTTGGCGATTCCAAAATTATTTTGTTCAGAGGTACCCAGAAACCGGAGCCGGATGATGAAATTGCGCTGAACCAGGAAATAAAGAGTGTATTTGCCAGTGAAAATTATATTGGCATCATTTACAATAATGATGTGCAGGCAGAATCCGATACCGAAAGCACAGAAGAAAGCCGCCATATGGAAATTTATAATACCGGTGGCAAACATGTATTGAGCAAGGATTTTACCATGGATTATGAAAATGTGGACTTCCTTGGAAATGGAGAAATCTGTATCCGGAACGCCACAGAGTGTCAGATTTACAATACATATGGTGTAAAGAAATTTTCCTATACATTTGATACACCGCTGTATGATGTGATTTCAGACGGCAGCCAGAATGGTTATATATTTATAATGGAAGGAACAACAGAGAAGGTAAGACTGAAGTGAATTGGTTATTGATATGTGTGATTGGAATCCTGGTAGTATGTGCCCTGGAGGGATACTTCCGTGGATTTATAAAAATAGTATTCTCCCTGCTTGCAATGATTATCACCCTTGCAGTGGTGTCGGTTGCAGCTCCAAAGATTACAACCTATATAGAAGAAAACACAGAGCTGGATGAGAGAATCACGGAGAAATGCTTAGAGCATGTGGAAAAAAATGCGCAGGACCGGCTGGACCGGGAAGCACAGGAGAAGTCCGAAGAGACCAGACAGCAGTTAGAAGAAAATGGTATCAGTGGCGGAGAACTGGATGCCCTTATGGACAAAGCGGCAGAAGCGGGAAGTGATGCGGTCCATCAGGCGCTGGCAGATAGCGGAGTTTATCAGGCAATGGCACAAAAAATCACGCATTTTATCATCAGCCTGATTGCCTGCATAGTGACATATGTGGTGGTATATCTGGTTCTTCATATTATTTTGAATGTGCTGGATCTGGTGGTGAAGCTTCCGGTTCTGAAAGGAATCAACCGGTTCATGGGAATGTTGGCAGGCGGTGTGAAAGGATTTCTTATAGTCTGGGTGGCATTTTATCTGATACATATTATGGCAGCCACAGAATGGGGCACGCGGCTGGTGACATATATCGGAGAAAATGAGTTCCTCGCATTCCTCTATCAGCATAATCTTCTGGTACAGATATTTGCCGGGATTTTCTAAAATGTATAAAAAATTTAAAATGACATAAAAATATCAGCAAATAGATATTGTAGGATGAAAAAACAGAATCCACAATATCTATTGCTTTTTGTTAGAAACCACAAACCGCCTGAAAAAAGTGTGTAAAAAAACCGAAAAAAGGGTGTTGACATCCCGAAAATGACGTGCTATTATAAAACTCCACCGCGCAGGAAACGCCTGCCGCGGCGGGAGA
>NZ_QUHG01000014.1:0-47742 GCF_003479505.1 Roseburia sp. AF15-21
GAAAATGCGAAGCATTTGAGATGACCATCTTAGAAATAAAGTTTTCGGATTCCTGTATGTAGTTTTGAAGGTATGTTATAAAATAGCATAGCCTATTCATAATCCTCGATAGCTCAATGGTAGAGCGCACGGCTGTTAACCGTGATGTTGTAGGTTCGAGCCCTACTCGGGGAGTTTTTTTATCAACATTGATAAATAATATATGGCTCCGTGGTCAAGCGGTTAAGACATCGCCCTTTCACGGCGGTAGCACGGGTTCGATTCCCGTCGGAGTCACTTGGGTGAAAACTCATGGATTGTAAACTGCAAGATTGGCTGAAAGGCTGGGTTCATAGTCTGCAGAAGGCATACGCCGATGTGGCTCAATTGGCAGAGCAGCTGATTTGTAATCAGCAGGTTATCGGTTCGAGTCCGATCATCGGCTTTATATGGACCTTTAGCTCAGTTGGTTAGAGCAACCGGCTCATAACCGGTCGGTCCTGGGTTCGAGTCCCCGAAGGTCCACTTTTTTCTATTTTTTTTGGCCCAATGGCTCAGTTGGTTAGAGCGCCGCCCTGTCACGGCGGAGGTCGCGGGTTCGAGTCCCGCTTGGGTCGTTTTGGGATCTTAGCTCAGCTGGGAGAGCATCTGCCTTACAAGCAGAGGGTCACAGGTTCGGGCCCTGTAGGTCCCATATGCCCGCGTGGCGGAACTGGCAGACGCGCAGGACTTAAAATCCTGTTGTGGTGACACAGTACCGGTTCGATTCCGGTCGCGGGCATTCATACCGATGGTATGTAATAATTTAATATGTGCGTGTAGCTCAGCTGGATAGAGCACTTGGCTACGGACCAAGGTGTCGGGAGTTCGAATCTTCTCACGCACGTGGAAAAAGGACTTTGAATCTTTGTTTAGCAGAGATTTGGGGTCTTTTTATTATATAAAAAAGGGTGGCGCAGGTATGATACAGGATATTGCACCAATGAAATTTCACAATGAATATCAACAGAGAGAATGCCGGGATAAGGATATCGTATTTTTATTTTCGGGAAATAAACTCCTGGTAAAAAAAGATTCTAAAATCAGTTTCTTCTATATAAAAGAGTTTTCAAAAGAACTTATAAAAGAGACAGAACAAGAGGCTGACGGATTCGGTAACAAAAGATTGCAATATCTGTTTTCTATTGATGATGTACAGTATTATCTGCTGAATGTATGGACAAAGGAAGAAGCAGAAAAAGAGGTAGAAAAGCAGCTTGATGAGCAGGTCAATAGGCAGAGCAAAAAGCAGAACCATAATATTGGAAATATGGAATGGGTTACGATTCGCAGCCTGCGGGAAACAGTTTCAAAGAAAGATTGTTTTGCTGCGGCAACGGCATATCATTTGTATGTGTGGTATCGGGATAACCGTTATTGTGGCAGATGCGGAAAGGAATTGCAGCAGGATACGAAGGAGCGGATGATGCGTTGTGCATGCTGTGGCAATATGGTTTATCCAAAAATTGCTCCGGCAGTAATTGTGGGAGTAATATACGATAATAAAATATTGATGACAAAATATTCAGACAGGGAATATAAGAAATACGCATTGATTGCAGGTTTTACAGAAATTGGCGAAACTGCGGAAGAGACAGTTCGCAGGGAAGTCATGGAAGAAGTAGGATTGAAAGTAAAGGATATTGTATACTATAAGAGTCAGCCATGGGGCTTTGATTCCAATCTTCTGATGGGATTTTATGCCAGAGTGGAAGGAACAGATGCCATTACTTTAGATAAGAACGAACTTTCACTGGCAGAATGGGTACCAAGAGAACAGGTTGCAGGCATGGATGATAAAATCAGTCTTACCAGGGAGATGATGGAGAATTTCTATCAGAATGGCGAAAAATGTTTGCAATAACTACATTTTCTTGACAGTTTTGCATAAAAAATATATGATATAGAAGTGAAAAATCTTTTCAGAGAGGACTGATTTATTAATGAAGAATGAGAGTAAAAAGGCGAATGCAAAGCTTACATCAGTTCTTGCAGCAGTGCTTATTATAGTAGTAGCCATTGTAGCGGTAATTGCTGTAAAGACAAAGGATAGTGGAAGTCTTGGAACTTATTCATGTGAAATTATGTCAAGCGATAATTCATCGACTGTTTTTGAAATTACATTTAATGAAAAGAATAATACTTATAAAGAGAATATCAGTGTGGGAGACAAGGCAGTAGAGCTGGCATCAGGAACATTTGTCATGGATGGAAATAAGCTTACACTGACCTCCGATGGTGGCGATGTACAGAATCTTGTAAAACAGGGAAAATACCTGATTGCAAAAGATTATTTATATGAAGGTGAGATACCGGATGGAGATACTTTTGATGCTACCTGTACATTTAAGAATAGTAATAATGTGGTATATTTCATTACCTTTAAAGCGGATGGAACTTATGTACAGGATGATAATGGAGATGTATCGGAAGGAACTTATACGCGTGACGGAGACTGGATTAAACGTGAGAGCAGTTCTGGCACAAGCGTAGGAATTGATTATTTGATTTATAGCGGAAGAATAACTAATTCCTACTATATAAAAAAATAAAACAAAAAAGTAATGGAATAGAAGAGTTGAGGAAAATAAATGTCAAGAGAGGAATTCCTAACAGAATTAAGAAAGGCTTTGCAGGGAAGGGTAAGCCAGCAGGCGGTGAATGATAATCTCCTCTATTATGAAGAATATATTCTTACAGAATCTCATAAAGGAAAGACGGAGGCTGAAGTAATTGCAGAATTAGGAAATCCAAGACTTCTTGCAAAAAGCATAATTGATGCAGAAAATGCAACGACAGAGAAAACTACAGCAGAACCACAAAAGGAAATGGATGGGCAGGAAACAGCTTTCGGAGAGTATTCTTTTAAGAAGATTAAAATTCGAATCTGGCTTATATTAGCGACAGTATTTCTGTTTGTAATTTTGCTTATAATTCTGCTTGCACAGGTAGTTGCATTTTTACTTCCGGTTCTGCTTCCGGTAGCAATCATTTTCTTTTTATTTATAGCAATGGGGATGAACAAAAGATTTTAATAAGCAAGTATAATAAAGTAATTTTAATATAGAAATAACAGAGGAATTGGTGTTATGGCAATGATTAAGGTCCCGGCAGGGAAATGCTTTATCAAGCATGGAACAGCGGTAAATGCACTGTATATGGTAATTCATGGAACAGTGAGACAGGTGTCTAAGCTGGAAGAAGTGCAGATTGGAAGCGGTAATATAATAGGTCTGATGGATTGTGCAGAAGAAGAATATATAGCAGATTATGTGGCAGCGGATGATGTAACACTTTATCCGTTTCATTATCATGCTCCGGAGGACTTTGGTAAGATATTTATCAGTCAGCCGAAATATGCAGCAGCATTTTTATCTGTGGCAATTCGTGAGGCAGACCATATGCTTGGACGAAACCAGAGATTTCAAAACAGTACAGAAAAATATTATAGCTTTGCACTGGCAATGTATCAGAAATATCAGGAGTTATGTAGAAAATATTGCATTCAGGAGAAAAGTTTCCGGAGAATAGAGAGCCTGCAGCCTTATGTAAGAACCAATATGGCACCGAAATGGGAAGCGGATTATTTCCATGAACTGGCAGAACTTGGGAATAGTGGAACTATGGATTTCTTTCAGCAGAAAGAGGATTTGCTGACGGGACAGATTATGCAGGCAGCAAGAGCTATGTGCAAAGCGGTAAGAGAGATTGACCATGCAAAAGAATATTTACAGGAGCATGTAAATCTGTATCTGGATACCAATCGAATGGATTTATTACAGCTTTATTTTGACATGGCAGCCCGTGCAGCAGCAAGTGGAGCTGACATCGAGGAAATACGACAGGCAATAGAGCCATTGTTACAGTTTATCAAGGACAACCGTCTGGGAGATGCAGGAGAACGGGACAAACGAATTACGGAATATCAGACTTATGATTTTAGCAATATAAAGATAAAGGCAGATGCAATATATAACTTTGCAGGAGAACTGATTGGTGAAGTACCAAAGCCGCAGGCAGAGGATAAGCTGGTTCAGGGAACGGAAGATTTACTGGAACAGGAATATGCGGAAACCGATGGAGAAGAGGAAGAAGAAACAGAGGACTGTCTGGTACATATCTTAGAATATGCAGGAGTGGCAGCAGAGGATGTACATAAAATTCGAAGCAAAATGCATGAATATGATGCAATTCCGGATAATTTTGATAATGATGAGAAAACGAGAAAACTTCGGAAAGAGTTGACAGCATTATTCTATGCTACTTATAAAAATGTATTTAAGCATGCCATGAAAGATGCGGATGACCTAGACCCGGTTATTCAGATGTTTTTGAATTTTGGATTTATGGATGTGGGAATGGTAGGAGAAGATACCGCTAATGAACTTTATGATTTGACAGATAAACTGTTCAAGTGTAAAAGCGACCATGTCTATACCATGTTTGAGTGGCTAAAGAGCATCTATGAAGGAAAGAATGAACCAAGCCGGAATGAATTTGACCTGGATTATAATGGATATCTGGCAGAGCAGAAGCGGATGGGTAAGCTGGATGCAGCAGGAATGGAGCGGTTGAAAACAGACTGCTGGGAAAAGACCAAATATGAGATGAATAATATGTTTGTGTCAACGAACCGGGCAACTTATGGAAAAGTAAGTACCTTCTGTCCGATTCTGAGCAAGCATGACATGGTGCAGGAAGCAGAGAAGATGCTGGTGACTGCAGAGCGGATTGAGGAGGCAATCAAAAAAGTCCGTGAAGTTGATTATTCGTTGTTCTACCGTGAAGTGATTTTTTCAGATCCGATGCATGGTGTAAATGCTGAACCGGTGCAAAAAGAAGTATTTCCAGATGTTATTCTGATGCCGAATGTGGGAATGAAAGCAATGATGTGGCAGGAGACTGCCGGAGTAAAACGTGATACATCCGCCCGATTTGTTTTCCCGGTTATGACTATCTACAGCCTGCAGGATATGATGATAGAGACCTGCGGAAGATTCCGTTGGGAAATGTGCCGTAAGATACAGGGAATGCGTTGGAATGATATTACAGAGAAATCCCTAACTTCAGAATATTGTGATTATATCCAGTACTATCGGAAAAATCGTGATTTATCCACAGAGGCAAAGGAGAAGATTAAGAATACACTCTGGAAGTCAAAGAATAACTATCGTGAAGTATTTATTTCTGATTATATCGGATGGATTAAATACGAGGCAGGCGGCAGTTTCCGCCTGAACCGTGTAGCAAGGGATATTCTGTTCCGTTATTGTCCGTTTGCCAAGAAATACAGGGATGCATTAGAGGCAAACCCGATGTATCAGGATATGATTAGCCGGTTTAAAATATTCCAGGAACGTAAACTGCGTCATATCGATGGATTCCGTACCAGATATGAGAAGAACGGCGGCGAGATGAATATGGAACTGCAGGAAAATATGAATTTCTATAATATGTAAAGAACAATAACTACGAGAAATACGTTTTGCGAGCTATCGCGGTGCTCGCAAAATCTGAGTAGAAAAGAAGTTTGCTCAAGCGAGCTTGGCTCCTTCTTTTCTCCCAGATTTTTCTCGCTACTCGCGTAAATAAGAAAGCCACATGAATCTTAGGATTCCTGTGGCTTTCTTGAGGGGAGTATAAATAATTAATAAGGGGTATAACTGTATAAAAAAACAATTCTTATACGAAAAAAATTATAATATAAAAGTTTTTAAAATGCAATGCAAATGAGAATAATAATAAGAAATTAAGAAATAATATCACTGTATCAGAGAATCAAAAGAAAAAGTATCTGATAAAAAAAGGAGGCGATATTATGGCAAAAAATGCAGATAATGCAAAAAACAAAACAAGCAATGTAAACCGCACAATGAATGCTGATAATGATTTTGAAAATGCGGATAACAAAACCGGCAACAAAGCAGGCAATAAGACCAGCAACAGAAGTGATAATAAGGCGGATAACAAGACATCCAACAAATGTAATTACTAGGTCAATCTTATTGAAAAACTGCATATATTAAAATAAGAAACAGATTACAAGGAACACTTTGTAATCTGTTTTTTTATAGCAGAAAAAGTCAGGAGATTTTTGGGGGAGATGGCATATGAGATTTACGGCTATCAGTGTAGCGGAATTATGGAAACTAAAAGATGATCCACAGATATATATTGTTGATTTGAGAAGCAGGGAGGATTTTCAGGTATTTCATTTGAGAAATGCCCATTGTTATCCTTATGATGAGATAGAACACTGGGAGCATAAGCTGCCGAAAAATCGCAAGATACTGCTGTGTTGTGAGTATGGAAATACAAGTATGTATGCAGCAAAAAGACTGACGCGGCAGGGATATCAGATATATACTCTGATTGGAGGCCTAAATGCACTAAATGGATAGAAAAGAACATTGACAGTGTCATTTAGAACAGATAAGATAGTAGTGATAATGGAGAAAGAACATATGAAAACATACGAATTAACAGTGCCATGTCATTTTGGCTTAGAATCAGTTTTGAAAAAAGAAATATATGATCTGGGATATGAAATCTCAGAGGTGGAAGATGGAAGAGTGACTTTCATTGGTGATGCAGAGGCAATCTGCCGTGCAAATATTTTCCTGCGTACAACGGAGCGTGTGCTGCTTCGGGTAGGAAAATTTAAAGCGGAGACATTTGATGAATTATTTGAAGGAATCAAAGCACTTCCATGGGAAGAGTATATTCCTGAAAATGGTAAATTCTGGGTCACCAAGGCTTCTTCCATAAAGAGTAAATTATTCAGTCCGTCAGACATCCAGTCTATTGTTAAGAAGGCAATGGTAGAACGGCTGAAACAGAAATATCATACCAATTGGTTTGAAGAAAGTGGTGCATCCTATCCGGTACGAATTTTCCTGTTGAAGGACGAAGTAATGGCAGCATTAGATACCTCCGGAGAATCTTTACATAAGAGAGGCTACCGGACTCTGACCAGTAAGGCACCAATCACAGAGACCCTTGCAGCAGCATTGATAATGCTGACACCATGGAATAAGGACAGAATTTTAGTAGATCCATTCTGCGGAAGTGGAACATTTCCGATTGAAGCAGCAATGATTGCAGCCAATATAGCACCGGGCATGAACCGTAGTTTCTTAGCAGAGCAGTGGACAAACCTGATACCGCGTCAGCTCTGGTATGATACGGTAAATGAAGCCCAGGAAATGGTGGATACCGATATTAAGGTGGATATCCAGGGATATGATATTGATGAAGAAATTGTGCGTGCCGCAAGAGATAATGCAAAGCGTGCCGGTGTGGATGGCATGATTCATTTCCAGCAGAGACCGGTAAGCCAGTTGAACCATCCGAAAAAATACGGATTTATCATATCCAATCCGCCATATGGTGAGCGGCTGGAAGAAAAGGCGGCATTGCCGGAATTATACCGGACAATTGGTGAGGCATACAGAAGGCTGGATTCATGGTCTATGTACCTGATTACCAGCTATGAGAATGCACCAAAGGATATCGGAAGAAAACCGGATAAAAACCGCAAGATTTATAATGGAATGTTAAAGACATATTTCTATCAGTTCATGGGACCGAAGCCACCAAAACGGAAAGGGACAAAAGAGTGAGGGAAAAAGTACGTTATTCTAAGAGATATGTAGTATTCACGTTACTTTTAGTTCTTGCATTGATACTGAAATTTGCCAATTTTAAGGGTGTAACCGAAGAAATCGGGCAGTTCCGTGGTGCAGATTTGCAGAGCAGCGACTGGAACCCTCTGATTGCAAAAAGCATCAATGAGAAGAATCTTACGGTAGCGATTGATAATAAAGTATATACCAACAAGGACAATGGAATCTATATGGATGAAAATCTGAATCTGATGGTACCATTGGACTTGATTCGGGACAGTTATAACTGCAGCGTGCATCTTTATGATGACACGGCTCTTTTGATAGAAAAATATTCAGACAGCTTGTGGATGAGCTTAGATGACCCGGAAGTGCAGATAAATGATGAGAAGGAGAAATTTTCTTCCGCACTGACACGGATTGATGACCGTTATTATGTGCCGGCAGAAGTCATTGCTTCGAAGCTTGGTTATTCTTATGCCTGGGATGTTAACAAAAATGAAGCAGTGGTGGTGAATACTTCTTCTGAGACAAGCATTCTGCCATCTCATTATGACTTGCGGGAGAGAGGAAGAGCACCGCAGGTGAAGAACCAGGGAAATAAGGGAACCTACTGGGCTGCATCTTCCCTGGCAGCACTGGAATCCATGCTGCTTCCGGAAGAAAATGATGTATTTTCAACCGATAACATGAGCCTTGGAAACAGTTTTGGCTTAGGACAGAATGATGGTGGAGAGTATACTATGAGCCTGGCATATCTGACTGCATGGCAGGGACCGGTATTGGAAAAGGACGACCCATATGACGGTGAGCTGACAAAGAATTTAGCTCC
Organism: Roseburia sp. AF15-21; assembly: GCF_003479505.1. NCBI lineage: Bacteria > Bacillati > Bacillota > Clostridia > Lachnospirales > Lachnospiraceae > Roseburia > Roseburia sp. AF15-21. Next base: position 8,476 of record NZ_QUHG01000014.1, read on the forward strand.
AGTCAAACATGTGCAGGAAGCGCAGATTATTGAAAGCAAGGATTTGGAGAAGATTAAAGAGGCAGTTTTTAAATATGGTGCAGTCGAGACTTCTATTTACAGTACACTGCAGAATGTCAACAGCCGTTCCGAATATTTTAATCAGGAGACCAATTCTTATTGCTATGTTGGTTCAGAAAAGCCGAATCATGATGTGGCGATTATTGGCTGGGATGACAGTTATGCAAAAGAGAATTTCCCGGGAGATTTAGAGGGAGACGGTGCATTTATCTGCCAGAACAGCTGGGGAAAAGATTTTGGAGACAATGGGGTATTCTATGTCTCTTATTATGATACCAATGTAGGAATTCACAATCTGGTTTATACCGGAGTAGAAGATACCGATAATTATGATACGATTTATCAGTCCGATTTATGTGGCTGGGTCGGTCAGCTGGGATACAACCGTGATACCATTTACGGAGCAAATGTATATATAGCGGAAAACAATGAGAATTTAGAGGCAGCAGGCTTCTATGCAACCGGAAAAAATACGGAATATGAAGTATATGTAGTAAAGGACTATGATGGAAGGGAAAGTCTGTCCAAACGGCAGAAAGCAGCTTCCGGAAAGTTTGATAATGCAGGTTTCTATACCGTTACTTTTGATAAGAAAATTGCAGTGAACAAGGGAGAAAAATTTGCCATTGTACTGATGATAAAGACTCCGGATTCCGTGCATCCAATGGCAATTGAATATAAGGCAGATGAATCAACCAGAAACGTAGATCTTTCCGATGGAGAGGGATATATCAGTACCAACGGCAAGAACTGGGAAAATGTAGAAGAAACCCAGTCTGCAAATCTTTGTATAAAAGCATATGCAAAAGAAAGGTAAGTCAGAGCGGGATGGAAGAGAAAGTTATTAAAGCAGCTACCGTGATTATTACTGCCATAAGCATTATTGTGGCAGGAACGCTGCTGTTTTTTCCACAACTTCATATCCGGGCAGAGGAAAACAGGGAACTTCGGGCACAGGAAGCCATCGAGCGCAAGGAAAATATGGATGCGCTGGAAATGCTGCAGTATAATACGGCAAATGTAGACAGCCAGGAGGGCATCAGCTTTGATCAGCAGCTTCGTATTGCATTACCGGAAAATGTGACACCGGAAGATGTCAGCGTAGAAAATGACTATCTGACCCAGACCATTACCATTAAAATTCCGGGAGCAGATGAGAATTATCTTTATAACTATCCAATGATAGGAAAGAGCTATCATATAGATAATCTGACTTATGAAAGTGAGCCGGAATATGGTGTAATTGAGATCTCTTTAGATAGTGTGGTGGAATTACAAAAGACATCTGACGAGCATTATATTTATATGGATTTTTTGACACCACATGAAGTCTATGATAAAGTTGTGGTAATAGATGCAGGACATGGTGGAAATGCACCGGGAGCTACAAAGCAGGGCATTAATGAGAAAGATATTGACCTTGCTATAGTGCTTAAAGTAAAGGAATTATTTGATGAAGCAGGAGATGAGAGCGTCGGAGTCTACTATACGAGAACGGATGACAGCAATCCAAGTCTTGAACAGCGTGTAGATATGGCAAACAAAGCCGGAGCAGACCTCTTTATCAGCGTACATAATAATTCTACCAAGAGCGGAAGAATGTCCAGTATCAACGGAACAGCAGTCATGTATGATGAAGAGAAGGCATCTGAGGAAAATGGAAGTATGCAGTTAGCCCAGATTTGCTTAGAAGAAATGACAGCGGCGTTAGGAAGTACCAGTAAGGGAATTGTAAAAGGACACGAGATTTATATTATACGAACAGCAGAGATGCCGGTAGCATTGATAGAAGTAGGCTTTATGACAAATCAGGATGAACTGAACCGGTTGAATGATGAGGCATATCAGAAAGAGGCAGCACAGGCAATTTATAATGCAATTTACCGGGCATTCCAGGAGGGATATTAAGATGAATAAAATAATATTTGCAACAGGAAACAAGGACAAGATGAAAGAAATCCGCATGATTTTATCGGATCTTGATGTAGAGATTCTTTCTATGAAAGAAGCCGGAATCAGCGTGGATATTGAAGAAAATGGAACTACTTTTGAAGAAAATGCACTGATTAAGGCAAAGGCTGTGGCAGCATATACAGATGCTATTGTTTTAGCTGATGATTCTGGTCTGGAAATTGATTATCTGAATAAGGAACCGGGTGTATATTCTGCCCGTTATATGGGAGAAGATACCTCTTATACCATAAAGAACCAGAATCTTTTGGACCGTCTGAATGGAGTACCAAAGGAACAGCGGACCGCACGCTTTGTATGTGCAATTGCGGCTGTATTACCGGATAAAGAAACACTGGTAACCCGTGAGACAATTGAGGGATATATTGGATTTGAGCCTCAGGGTGAAAATGGATTTGGCTATGATCCAATCTTTTATGTGGATGAATATAACTGCTCCACAGCAAGCTTGCCACCGGATAAGAAGAATGAAATGAGTCATCGTGGAAAAGCATTACGCGCAATGAAAGAAGCACTCATGGGAAAAGGTTTATCATAAAGGAAGATAAAAGATGAGAGTATTGATAGTAAGTGATACCCATAAGAAACATGCAAATCTGATAACGATTATGGAAAAAGAAAGACCTTTTGATCGTATGATTCATCTGGGAGATGCAGAAGGTTATGAGGACTATATTACGGAACTGGCAGGATGTCCACTGGACATTGTGGCAGGAAATAATGACTTTTTCTCTGAACTTCCGAAAGAAAAGGAAATTGAAATCGGAGGATTAAAGGCATTGATTACCCATGGACACTACTATTATGTTTCTGCCGGTCTGGAGGATATCAAGAAAGAGGCAAGGGGAAGAGGCATGGATATTGTAATGTTCGGACACACCCACAGACCGCTTATAGAAAAGGATCATGGTGTAGTGGCATTGAATCCGGGCAGCACATCATATCCTCGTCAGGATGGACATCTGCCGTCTTATATCGTGATGGAAATCGACGCAAATGGTACTCCGGACTATCAGCTCAAATACCTTTCTGAAGAAGAAAAACCCAAAAAACCTTTATAAATTGGGGCAAGATTCGGAGTTGTAAAAATTTTTTGAAAAAATTTGAAAATAAATGTTGACAATTGGTATATGCTATAATATAATATGTCTTGCGTCACGGAAAAAGAAATTTAAATAGCGTTGACGGGGTGTGGCTCAGCTTGGCTAGAGCGCCTGGTTTGGGACCAGGAGGTCGCAGGTTCGAATCCTGTCACCCCGACTTCATGCGGGTGTAGTTCAATGGTAGAACACCAGCCTTCCAAGCTGGATACGTGGGTTCGATTCCCATCACCCGCTTTCTAATTGGAAAATTAGATATGTGTTCGTAGCTCAGCTGGATAGAGCAACGGCCTTCTAAGCCGTGGGTCGGGGGTTCGAATCCCTTCGAGCACATTTTCCCGAGAGGGAAGAGAGACCGCCTGATGGCCGGAATCTTATGGTGGGTATAGCGCAGTTGGTTAGCGCGCCAGATTGTGGCTCTGGAGGCCCAGGGTTCGAATCCCTGTATCCACCTTGATGCGATGGTTAGAGCATCTTTTGTAAAATTGATGGGCTATCGCCAAGCGGTAAGGCACAGCACTTTGACTGCTGCATACGTTGGTTCGAATCCAACTAGCCCAGTTAAGCTGCGATGTATCTTGAAGGATTCCAAAAGGATTCAGAAAGAGCACTTATCGAACTAAATATGTATGGGATATTAGCTCAGTTGGTAGAGCACTTGACTTTTAATCAAGTTGTCCGGGGTTCGAATCCCCGATGTCTCATTAACAGTGAAAAGCGTCATTCATATGAATGACGTTTTTTTGTACGAAAAAATATCTGTAAAGCCGCTATTAATGCGGGGGTTGTGGGAAGAATGAAACAGCACGGAAATGTAAAGTCCGATGGGAAGAGTAAAGAAAAATAATACTAAGAGGCTGACATTTTTATCTTTATTTTATTTTTAAGAGGGATTTTGAATATCTTCGTCTTCATTTCATCTTCAAAAGGAGAAAAAGAAGCGTTTGCGTAATTAGGTAGAATGCTTTATGATTAAGACAATGAGGTGTTAGGAAGGCTTTCAAAAATCTTTGGAGAAATATATAAAGATTGGAAGGAATGGTGAAACAATGTATTATGGGAAAGAAACAGGTGAATTAAAAAAAGCAAGAGAAGAGTATGAAAGTATTTTTGGTTATGATCCAAATGGAGAAATGGAATTAGAGTTTAATGAACAAGACGAATATTTAGCAGTTTTATTACAGTGTATAGAAGAAAAGAAAGATATGTTTGATGTACTTGGAGGAGAAAAAGCATGACAAGAAGAGAACGTGAAGTAACAGATATAAATGAAATCCTTAAGATTATGGATGCCTGCAAGATTGTGCATGTGGGACTTGTGGATGGTGACCAGCCTTATGTGTTACCGATGAATTACGGCTATACCTATGAAGATGGGAAAATGGTGATTTACCTTCATGGAGCAAAGAAGGGTTATAAGTATGATTTGATAGAGAAGAATCCGAAGGTATGCTTTGAAATGGAGTGTGATGTGGTGCCATTTGAAGGAAAGGTGGCATGTCAGTATGGTAATTCCTATTCCTGTGTTATGGGAAAAGGGAAAGCTGTTATCGTAGAGGATGTAAATGAGAAAATGCAGGCACTTTCTATTTTGATGAAATGCCAGACCGGAGGAGATTTTACTTTTAATGAAGAACTGGTATCCATTGTCAATGTGATTCGGATTGATGTAAGCGAATTCGGCGCAAAAAGAAGACCGGTTCCGGAAGGGTTGAAAAAGTAACAGAATAACAGGAGATTGACAAAGAAATATTGATAAAGTAGAAAGCAGGATTATGAAAGTGTAATTCCTGCTTTTTCTATCCCCAATCATTTATCACAAAACTGTGACAATCTATTCGTTGCGCGACGTAGGAAGCATTTGTATAATGAGACATAGGAATGAACCGGGGAAAAGTAGGAAAGAAAAACCGAATGACAACAGATAAGAAAAAGGATGTTTAGGGAAGATGGATAGAATATTAGTGGTGGAAGATGACCGGGAACTGAACCAGGGAATTTGCTTTGCACTGCAGCAGGCAGGGTATGGGACAGAAAGTGCCTACTCCATTCAGGAGGCAAAGCTTGCGGGTTTGAAGCAGGAATATTCGCTTATGATACTGGATGTAAATCTTCCGGATGGAGAGGGCTTTGGCTTTTGTAAATGGATTATGGAACGCAGGAAAGGAAAGGTCATGTTTCTTACGGCAAGAGATTTGGAAGAAGATGTGTTATCCGGGTATGAGCTGGGAGCAGAGGATTATGTGACAAAGCCATTTTCCATACATATTCTGCTAAAGAAGATAGCGGTCATTTTAAAAAGGGAGACGGAAAATCCAAGAAATATTTATGAAGATGGATATCTGCGGATAGACTTTGACCGGGCCAAGGTAGAAATAGAGGGGAAAGAGTGCATGGTAACACCTACAGAATTTCGGATGTTACGCTTATTTATTGAACATGCAGGACAGCTGCTTTCTTATAATGTGCTGTTAGAGCAATTGTGGGACTGTGATGAAGCATATGTGGACCGACACACACTGGCAGTCAATGTGAACCGGCTCCGTGGAAAGATAGAGGATGCGGAACACAAATATATTTCAAATGTATATGGGATGGGATATCAATGGTTGCGATAGGAATAATAGCAGGCTGTGGCATTGTGATAAGTTATCTTCTAGTCAGACTGTATCGGCAGAAGAAGGAAATCTATGATTTTACGGAAGAACTACAGCGGTGTCTGACGCTGATGAAAGCAGGCGAAGACATTGGAAATGAAGCGGAGTTTAAGGACAGCCTTTGGGATAAGATTTATCAGGATTTGCAGGAGCTTATGGATGTTTGGAACAGGAAGAACCGACAGAGCCATAAGGAAAAAGAACAGATAAAAGAGTTGATTTCTGATATTTCCCATCAGGGTAGAACGCCAATGGCGAATATTAAAATATATCTGGAAATCTTAGAAGAAGAACAGGAAGATAAGGTGCGGCGGCAGGAGTGTATTGGAAAGCTGATAAAACAGACAGAACGGCTGGATTTTCTGATGCAGAGTCTGGTGAAGCTTTCGCGCCTGGAAACCGGAATTATAGAAATATATGAAAAGGACACAAAGATTTTTGAAGTGTTAGGACTGGCAGTTGCGGCAGTGGTGCCGGGGGCAGAAGCAAAAGAGATTTCCGTCCATGTGGACTGCCCGGAGACACTGAAAATGTTTTGTGATGCCAAGTGGACGCAGGAAGCAATTTTTAACCTTTTAGATAATGCAGTGAAATATACTCCAAAAGGGGGAAGCATCTATATTTCAGCAATGGAACAGGAGGTTTTCGGAAAAATCAGCATCCGGGATACCGGAAGGGGAATCCCTGCGGAACATCAGGCACAGATTTTTCAAAGGTTTTACCGGGAACCGGAAGTCCATGATGAGGATGGAATCGGGATTGGCCTGTATCTGGCACGAAAGATTGTGACGATGCAGGACGGCTATATGGAAGTGCATTCAGAAAGTGGAAAGGGGGCAGAATTTTGCATTTATCTGCCAATGAAATAAAAGAAGTAGTACGGACAGAGGAGTTAAAGAAATATTATCCGTTGGGAACCCATACGGTAAAAGCCTTAGATGGAGTGAACCTTACCGTAAAAGAGGGAGAATTTGTGGCAATCACCGGAAAGTCCGGAAGCGGGAAAAGTACGCTGCTGCATATGTTAGGAGCATTGGATGTGCCAACATCCGGAGAAGTCTATATTGATGGGAAAAGCCTTGCATCAATGACGAGGGAAGAGCAGGCAGTCTTTCGAAGAAGGAAGGTTGGTGTAGTATTTCAAAGCTATAACCTGATTCCTGATTTGAGTGTGTATGAGAATATTGTGCTGCCCATCGAGCTGGATGGAGGTTATGTGGACAAGGCATATATAGAAGAATTGTTAAGGCAACTGAAAATAGAAGATAAGCGGGATGCACTGCCGGGTACGTTATCCGGCGGTCAGCAGCAGAGAACAGCAATTGCCCGGGCATTATCCTATAAGCCGGCTATTCTCTTAGCGGATGAACCCACGGGAAATCTTGATACACAGACCAGCCATGATGTTATGGGATTGTTAAAAACAGTGGCACGAAAATATCAGCAGACTACAATTCTGATTACCCATGACATGGACGTGGCGCAGTTGTCAGACCGGATTGTATACATGGAAGATGGGAAAATCAGGAAGGAACGAAAGCTCTATGCTTAAAAATAATAATCAGGCTGTCATCCGTAAGATGGCAGTCCGTTCCATAAGGAGCAACAGAAAGAAAAACAGCCTGTATCTTGTGGCAATTGTATTGGCGGTGCTGATGCTGTTTACGGTTATGCAGACAGGGGCTTCCTACATGCATATGCAGTATGTCTGGCGGCTGCATTCTGTGGGGGAACTCTATGATGGAATTCTGATGGGTGGAGTTACAAAGGAGCAGGAAGAAACAGTAAAAGCAGATCCTGGTATTGAGGTAGTTGGAATTACAGAATTTATGCTGGGAAACATCGGTGAAAAGAATATTTCTATCATATATGAGGATAAAAATTACCGGGAGAAAATGCATCAGCCCGGCATTCTGCATCAGGAGGGAAGGTATCCTGAGACAGCCGATGAGGTGATGGTTACAAAGACGCTGTTGGAAAAGCGGAAGTTGGAAAATCTTACAATTGGAGATACGCTGCTTTTAAGCTATCAGAAGAAAGATGGAACCCAGGTAGAAAAGCCCATGAAAATTACGGGCATCATAGATGACTATGAAGAAACTGCCAACTGTTTCGTGACGGAAGAGGTGTTTGAACAGGCAGGCTACAGCCAGGCAGACTATGGCTGTGGCATTCTCTACTATCAATATCGCTTCTGGTTTGCATCAGACCGGATAGAGAACCGGCTGAAAGAAGAATTAAATCTGGAACGGAAGCAGAACATTCAGACAACGTGGGACTGTGATAAGGTAAAGGGAATTTTTCTTGGAATGATAGGAATCATTATGTTAACCTGCCTCAGTGCCTATTTACTGATTTACAATATCATGTATTTATCCATAGAAGATAATATCCGCTATTATGGATTGCTTCGTGCTGTGGGAATGACAGAAAGCCAGATGCACCGGCTGTTGTGGCAGAAACAGATTATTCTAAGTGGAATCGGAATTTTAATGGGAATAGTTTTAGGATTTCTGACGTCCTATCTTGTGATTCCCGGAACAATCCGGGTACTGGGACTTCGCTCAGAAAAGATGGCTGTAACGATAAAACCGGAATTTCTGGTGCTGACGATTGCTATTATGGCAGTAACCATCTATTTTGCCAGCCGTAAGCCGGTAAGAGTAGCAGAGCGCATTTCTGTCATGGAGGCACTGGGATATCAGACTTCGAAGGTAGTCTATACCGGAAAGAAAAAACGAACCGGGAAAAATATTATTTACCGTCTGGCATGGCAGCAGCTGTGCCGGATGAAGAAGAAAACAATCCTTGTCATCCTTTCACTATCAACCAGTCTGACTGTATTTCTATGTGTGGTAACGCTGGCGGGAAGTCAGAGCAAACGGACGGCAGAGTTACAATATATGGATGCTGATATGGAACTGACCAATAAGAGTATGGTGGCTGATACATCAGACTGGAAACAGCCTTTCGATGACACATTTTGTGATAAACTTTCCAAAATAGATGGAGTAAAGGAAATCCACAAATTAAATTACAGTACAATCGTCGTACCCTGGGAGCCGGATTTTTCAGATCAGTGGATGCGTGATTTCTATGACCAGTGGATGTATATAAAATATGACGATGTAAGAGAAGAATATCAGCAGAATCCGGAACATTTCATGGCACTGGTGGTGGGAATCGATGAAAAAACATTTCATTATATCAATCAGCAGAATGAAACGGCAATTGATGAAAAATCATTTCTGGAAGGGGAAAGCTGCCTTTTATGCCAGCAATATATGGGATATACCAATGCGGATGTCAAAAATAAGAAAATAAGCTTTTATTTTCCGGGGCAGGAAACAAAGAAATACAGCACATCTGTTGCAGGGCTGCAGAAGGATGACAGCCCATATCGTGGACCCAGCGAGATAAGTTTATCTGTTGCGGGAATACAGGAGGATGACAGTCCGTATCTTGGCCCGAATGCCATGGGACCGACGATTATAATTTTAGTCAGTGACTCTTTTTTAGAGGATAAGGCAGAGAGCCTGTGGACATACAAGGTATCGGTGATTTATGACGAGGAATACGATAAGGAAACAGAAAAGAAAGTCAAAGAGCTGATACAGGAATCTAAGGATGCAAAAGATATTACCTGGAGCAGCAAGTTAAAGGGCATCAAAGAGCAGAAGCCGGCAGAACAGAAGATGTGGCAGCTAGGAATGGGAATCGCTATAGTTTTAGGGTTTATCGGTGTGATGAATTATATCAATACAGAGCTTGGCAGTATATCCGGCAGAAGGCGGGAAATTGCAATATTAGAAAGCATTGGCATGACCGGAAAACAACAGCGCAGGCTGCTTTTGACAGAAGGGATGTATTATGCGGGAATTTCGCTTTTCCTGACGGCAACGGTGGGACTTGGCATTGATGTGCTGTTGTTTCAGCGGATGAATTATCATAAGGTAGAATTTTCCATCCCTGTCATTCCAGTGGTTGTCATGATAGTGACACTGTTTGCACTGTGCATTTTCGTACCGTTGGCAGCAGGCAGATTCATGGAAGGAGATGGCACTCTGGTAGAGCGGATTCGTCATGTGGGAGAATAAAAAATAACTTTCACTGCAACCGTTTCTTCTGTTATTACAATATATAAGTGTAAGGGAAACATCCCAAAACAAATGACGGCGCGGTCTGGGAGAATGGAAACATGAACAAACAATTACTGGAACATTACATTGAGGCATACGGAACGGACATCTATTCCTTTTGTATCCGGCTGACACAGAACCGGGAACAGGCAGAAGAACTCTATCAGGATACCTTTCTTGCAATGTGTGAGAAGGAGGACTGGAAGGAAGAGGGAAATGTCAAAAGCTATCTGCTTGGAATTACCATAAAGCTCTGGCAGAACCGGAAGCGGAAATTTGCCTGGCGAAAGCGAATCGCAGCGGAGATTCCCATATCGAAGGAGCAGGGACTGGAAGCATTTTCGGCAGATGAAAATTTAGAGCAGCATATGGTAAGCAAAGAAGAGCAGGAAGCCGTGTGGAAGGCTGTATACAAATTGCCGGAGCAGCTTCGCATCGTGATTCTTCTATATTATATGGAAGATTTCAAGGTGGCTGAGATTGCAGAAAAGCTGTCCCTCTCTATCAGTAATGTGAAAAGTAAACTGATGCGTGCACGTAGATATCTGAAGCAGGAATTGGAGGATTTTATCATATGAAACCAACCTTAGATGATTTATTACACAACTCCCTTATAGCAACTGATATTCCCTCGGAAGAACTCAACGAGAGGATTTTAAACCAGTCAACCCAAAAGGAGGTTGTACCTATGCGGAAGAAAGAAACGAAGAAACCATGGAAAATGGCACAGACAGCAGCGGCTGTGGCACTTCTTGTTTTAGTCACCGGCTGTGGTGTATATGCGGCAGAGCGGATCCTTGCACAAAAACAGATTGCTATTATTGATAATGAAACGGAATTTATGGAAAATGTCACAGAGACAACGATTCATTATGAAGAATTTTCAGGAGAAAATCTTGATTTTGCAGACAGCAAGGTGACAGACCGGACAGAGGAACTTATTCAAACTTCTGATTTCGTTGGAACCGTTACCGAAGGAACCAAGGATGATCTATGGAGCTTGAAGGCAGAAGAAAAGATTGATGGCAAAATAGAGGTGGGTTATGTCTATCCGAAATTAAGCGATGCTTTTAAAGACCATAATATTGGCATTGACGTTTCTTATATAGAAGCAAATTATCCTACACTCTGGAGTGAAAAAGCCTGTCAGCTTTGCTATGATTCCAGGGATGCAGACACTTTTTCCCGGGGAGCATTCTTTGCCAGTTACCGGAAGGAAGACAGTCAGGCGGTGTCTATCCAGTATGAAGTATCGGATATAACAAATGAGGATGATTATATTTTTAAAGAAGCTTATGACAGCACCGGTACTTATACCACAGCAGATGGTGTGACACTGACCATTACCAGTCAAACAGCAGACAGCGGCTATACGATTACTTATGCCCGCATGATTACGGAATATAGTGATTTCGTTCTGACATTGCGTGGAGATTTTTCAGAAGAAGAAAGCCATGTGATTTATGACAGTTTAAATCTATCTTCAATCTGTGAGACTGGGAAGTAGAATAAAAACGGTTCAGGAATTATCCTGAACCGTTTTTGTGGTTGGACTGCGGGCAACAGGACTTGAACCTGCACGGTCTCCCACTAGAACCTAAATCTAGCGCGTCTGCCAATTCCGCCATGCCCGCAAGACAAGAACTATAATAATATAGAAATACAGTTCATGTCAAGTGTAGATTAACCCTGAAGCCCCCGTGCCTGACGGTCCATATCCTCTACTACAATGTCATAGATTTCACCAAGACCTGCGCAGTATTCTAAGACCTTCCAAGGCTCGTTGGTGTGATAATGAATCTTAATCAGTTCTTCATCACCAACTGCCAGAAGGCAGTCTCCTTTGAAATTTTCAGTAAAGTAATCATTAATTGCATCCTCGTTTAGATTTTCCCCTTCAATTAAAAGCTGAGTGTCATATCTGAATTCTAACATCATCGAATCCTCTCTTTCTGTCTATTTCCCTTTTATCAGGAATAAATTTCAAACACAGTATAGCATAACGTGGTAAGAGAAGAAAGTATTTCATAAAGCAGCAGGACTTTGTTGAGACAGATTAACCAAGTAGAAAGTTTTAGATTTCTTTAAGAACTGCCTAAGCAAAGATTAATGTTCTTTAAGAATTCGTAACTGTGATATTCTTGTGATTTTATTGTGCTATAGTTGTCCCTAGAAAAAAGAAAAGAGGGATGATATGGATATTTTAAAGAACATCAGGGAAACTGCCCTGACACATCCGAAGCGGTGTGCAGTGCAAAGCAGAGAACAAAAGTTGACTTATGAGGAGTTAGAAGAATATTCCAACCGGCTTGCAGTATGGATTGCAAAGAATAGTCAGGACCGTAAGCGGCCGGTTATTGTATATGGACATAAGAATCCGTATATGGTGGTATGCTTCCTTGCCTGTGCCAAGGCAGGTAGAAGCTATGTGCCGCAGGATATCTGCATTCCAGTAAGCCGGGTGGATGAGACCGTATTAAGCGTAGAACCGGAACTGACCTTTGTGGTAGAAGGTGATTATCAGACAGAAATAGGAACAGAAATCAGAAAAGATGAGATAGAAGAAATCGTAAAACAGGAGACAAACGAGACCGATGTGCTACAGCCTCTGACCAGAGATGAAGTATGGTATATCATATTTACTTCCGGAAGCACCGGAAAGCCAAAGGGTGTAGAGATTACAAGAGACTGCCTCAGCCACTATCTTGACTGGTCGGTTCAGTTAGGCAGTACCATGAAAGAAAAGAGCGGTGCGCATTTTATGAATCAGGCACCATTTTCCTTTGATTTATCGGTAATGGATTTATACACTTCCCTGGTCTGTGGCGGAACGCTTTATACCATGGATAAGAAGATGCAGAGTGACTACAGTGAAATGTTGGGCTTCTTAGAACAGTCAGAAATCGAAATCTGGGTATCCACACCGTCTTTTGCAGATATGTGTCTGGCAGACCGGAATTTCTGTGGGGAAAAGATCAAAGCCTTAAAACTTTTCTTATTCTGCGGGGAAGTGCTTACTACAGCTACGGTAGAGAAGTTAAAGGAACGTTTCCCGGAGGCAGTTATCATCAATACTTATGGTCCGACAGAATCTACGGTGGCAGTCACAGATGTGACTATAACAGAGAAGTTATTGCAGGAGACCATTGCCCGGGGCAAATCCCTTCCGGTAGGTCATGAAAAGCCAGGAACTTATATCGAAATCTGGGATAAAGCCGGAAAAGTGTTGCCGGAAGGAGAACAGGGCGAGATTGTTATTATCGGAGATACGGTAAGCTGTGGTTATTATATGAGAGCAGATTTGACAAAGAAGGCATTTTTCCATTGTATCCGTGATGGAAAAGCTTACCGGGGTTATAAGACCGGAGATGCCGGATATTTAAAAGGCGGGCAACTTTATTATAATGGAAGAATCGATTTGCAGGTGAAGCTGCATGGATACCGCATTGAAATTGAAGATATTGAGAATAACATGGTAAGACTTCCTCAGATTGATCATGCAGTCGTAGTGCCGAATCTGGAAGAAGGAAAGGTAAAGAGCCTGACGGCATTTGTGACAGGAGCACAGATGGCAGGAAAGAAAGCATCTGAGATTTCAAGACAGGTAAAAAACGGTCTGAAGGAATTCCTTCCGGTTTATATGATCCCAAAGAAAATAAAATATATCGAAACCATGCCAATGAATAACCATGGAAAGGCAGACCGAAAATATCTTGGAGGTCTGGCAGAATGAGTTTTTACAGCGGAGCACCATTCTTTGGCACATTGATTCTGTTATTGCTTTTCGCATTGATTCTTGGCTGTATGGAAAGGAGCCTGCACTGGTATAACCTTATCGTATCTGGTGTAATGGTTGTCTGCGTGTTAGGCGGAAATCTGACGGCGCTTGCGTATTTTGCAGGATACTTTCTGATTGAATGGATGCTGGTCAGAGGATATGAATGCATAAGAAAGAAATATGGAAGAAAGGCAGCATTTTATCGTAGTTTTGTGCTGCTTTCCATCCTGCCACTTGCATTATGTAAACTATGTGACCTTCCATGGTTAAAGGAGATGAATCTTTTTCAGTTTACCGGAATTTCTTACCTTACGTTCCGGGTGGTGCAGATTATCATTGAACTTTATGATGGCACCATAGAAGAGGTGAAAATCCTTGATTTTTCAGCATTTTTAATCTTCTTTCCAACCTTTAGCTGCGGACCCATTGATCGGAGCAGAAGATTCTTGGAGGATTATCATAATGTGCCGGGAAGAAGAGAATATCTTGAGCGGTTTGGAATTGGTTTACAGAAGCTTGTTTTAGGAGCAGCATATAAATTCGTATTTGCGGATTTCTTCTATCAGATTATGAATCAGTTCATGAACCGGACAGCAGGGAATATGGTTTGTTATGCATACAGCTATGGTTTTTATATGTTTTTTGATTTTGCGGGATACAGTCTGATGGCAGTGGGAACCGGCTATATGCTTGGCATCTGCGTACCGGATAACTTTAAGAAACCGTTTATCAGCCGGGATATGAAAGAATTCTGGGCAAGGTGGCATATTTCCCTGTCCGAGTGGTTTCGGGATTTTGTCTTTTCCAGATTTATGATGTTATCCATGCACAAAAAATGGTTTAAAAGCAGATTAAATGGTGCGGCAGCAGGCTTTCTTATCAATATGCTGGTGATGGGTGTGTGGCATGGTCTGACGGTGCATTATATTTTGTACGGACTCTATCATGGCATATTGCTGGCAGTTACGGAAATCTATCAGAAGAAGTCGAAGTTCTATAAGAAATATAAGAAGAAAACCTGGTATGCACTGGCATCATGGGGAATCACATTAAATCTGGTGATGTTTGGTTTCCTGATTTTCTCAGGACATTTTATTACAATTTAGGTTATCCCAACTTATATATAGAAGAAAAATTTTAGATGCAGAATCATTTGCAAAGAAAAATAGAAAGAGAAAAAGGAGATTATAAGATGAAAGAAAAGATTTTGGATATTATTGAAAAAGTATGTGAGGATGACAGCATCCGGGAAGACCTTACGATGAATCTTTTTGAAGAGGATTTACTGGATTCCTTAAGTTTTGTAGAACTTCTGGTGGAACTTGAGGATAACCTTGGTGTTGTAATTTCACCATCGGAAGTAACAAGAGAGGATATGGATACACCGGAGAAAATTATCGCGCTGGTAGAAGCGAAAGCACAGGAGAAGTAAGCATGAAAACGATAAAAGCATTTGCAGTTTCACTGCTCCTATGCGCTCTTACTCTTGTGGGACTGCATCTATGGTGTGGAAGAGGCCTTTCGGCAGAGGGAAAAGCAGGCACCTGGGTCAGTGATGCAAAATCCCAAAGCGGCAGTACATTAAAGAAGATGGCAGCCGATGAAAATGCAGTGCTGATATTCGGCTCTTCGGAACTGCGGCATGGACAGGGCAGTGGATTCCATGGAGATACGATTTTTGATGGCGCGGATATGGATCCCATTTATGTAGGAAAAGCAGGGTATCAGAGCCTGACCCATGCCATTACGCTGGGCGCGGTGGGCAGTCAGGCAGCCAATAAGAAGGCAGTATTAATCGTTTCGCCCCAGTGGTTTAAAGAAAATGGAGTAAAATCCACGGCGTTTGAAGCTGCTTTTTCAGAAGAAGAATATATTGCATTGCTGGAAAATCCGGATATCAGTCAGGAAACCAAAGATTATATCAATGGCAGACTGCAAAATATCATGGCAGATAATGAAACCATGTCAGAAAGAGTAAAAAAAGCCCGGGAATGGTATCAGCCGAAGGATGATAATACAGCAGAACAACTAGGCTGGCTGGAGCAGAAAAAAGCAGATTTTCATAAAGTACTGTTGGAAGAAAAGAATAATTATAAAGTGATGGCAGAGGCACTGATGGATGGAATCAGCAATCATAGGAGCAAGGAAAGTGGTGCAAAGCTGTCACAGGCTACCTGGGAGCAGCTTCGAAAGGAAGCTGAAACAGAAGGACATAAGCTTTCGGATGGCAACGACTATGGCATGTTTGACAGCGTATATAAAGGAACTTACCAGACGCTGATTGCCAACGGAAAACACAAGAATCCGAAGTACACCTTGGATTCCATGGAGTTTTCGGATTTGGAATGTTTTCTGTCAATTTGCAGGGAGGAGGGAATCGAGCCTTTGGTAGTAATCCTTCCTTTTAACGGATACTGGTATGATTATACGGAACTGACGGCAGAAGAGCGGGACGCATTTTATGAAAAGATAAAAAACATTGCAGAAGATTATGGTGCGCAGTGTGCCGATTTAAGTGGAAATGAATATACGGAGTATTACTTTGAGGATAATTCCCATCCAGCATTGAAAGGACTGGTAGATTTAAATGAAGCGATTTATGAATTTTATCGGAAAGATAAGACAGAATGAGAAGGCAGTATTTCTTGGTAAAGTGATTTTCTTTTACCTGCTGCTGATGATTCTGTGGATGCATTTTATGCTGGCAAAGGATTCTGCAGCACCGGCGTTTATTTATGAGCAGTTTTAAACTATACCGGTTTGGAATGCGATATATAACCCGTGGTTATACATTAAAATAAATCAACCTAGTAAAATCAATGCGTCTTTAGCACTTTAACGCGGCAAAGCATATGAAAAACCTAGAAAAATCAAGGAGTAGCAGGGAAAATGAGTATTGCTTTTCAAATTTTCATGTAGTAAGATAAGGCACATGAAACCTAGGAGTTAAAGGAGGAACTATTATGAAGAAAAAAATAGTCAGTGTAATACTGGTCGCAGCGATGGCAGTTGGATGCCTTGCAGGTTGTGGCTCAAAAGAAGCAAAAAATGAAGATGCATTCTATATCGGAGGAATTGGACCGGTTACCGGTGATGCAGCAATTTACGGAACAGCCGTTCAGAACGGTGCACAGATTGCTGTCGATGAGATTAATGAAGCCGGTGGAATTAACGGTCATCAGATTGAATATAATTTCCAGGATGATCAGGGAGACCCTGAAAAAGCAGCAAACGCATACAACACCTTAAAAGACTGGGGTATGCAGGTATTAATGGGAACTGTTACAACAGGTCCTTGTGTATCTGTGGCAGATTTAACTGCAGCAGATAATATGTTCCAGATTACACCATCTGCATCATCTACAGATGTAATCAAGAACGACAATGTATTCCAGGTATGCTTTACAGACCCTGCACAGGGAACAAAATCCGCACAGTATATCGGTGAGAATAACCTTGCCAAGAAAGTGGCAATTATTTACAATAGTTCAGATATCTATTCATCAGGTATCGAAGCAAAATTCGTAGAAGAAGCAGCAAACCAGAACTTTGAGGTAGTTGCAGAAGAAGCATTTACTGCAGATTCCAAGACAGATTTTTCTACACAGTTACAGAAAGCAAAAGATGCAGAAGCAGATCTGGTATTCCTTCCAATCTACTATACAGAAGCATCTATTATCTTAACCCAGGCAGATTCTATGGGATATGCACCGACATTCTTCGGATGCGACGGTATGGACGGAATCTTAGGTGTTAAGAACTTTGATACTTCTTTAGCAGAAGGACTTATGTTATTAACACCGTTTGCAGCAGATTCGAAAGATGAAAAAACTGCAAACTTCGTTTCTAAATATGAAGAGAAATATAAAGATACACCAAACCAGTTTGCAGCGGATGCTTATGATGCAATTTATGCAATCAAAGCAGCATTGGAAGAAGCAAATGCAACACCGGATATGAGTGCTTCTGATATTTGTGATTTATTGAAAGACGCAATTACAAAAGTCAACATTGATGGTGCAACAGGTAGCGGAATGACATGGTCAGCAACTGGTGAAGTAAACAAAGATCCTAAAGCGGTTGTAATTCAGAATGGTGAATACGTAGGAATGTAATGTATTTTATCAGATAAGCCAAAGAGGGGTTGCCAATGGCAGCCCCTTTTATGTATTATAGAGGTATATATTCTAAGAGAAAGCAAGAGGTGTTGTTATGAGATTCATAACGTATTTAATCAACGGTATCAGCCTTGGCAGCATCTATGCAATTATTGCACTGGGTTACACCATGGTGTATGGAATTGCTAAGATGCTGAATTTTGCCCATGGTGATGTTATCATGATTGGCTGCTATGTCGTATTTATGACAATGAGCGGCATGAACATGAACCCGCTTTTGAGCGTAATCCTTGCAGTTGTAGTCTGCACTGTGCTTGGCGTGATAATTGAAAAAGTGGCATATAAGCCTTTGCGTAAGGCATCTCCACTGGCAGTATTGATTACCGCAATTGGTGTCAGCTATTTACTGCAGAACATTGCATTACTGATATTTGGTGCAGATACCAAATCCTTTAGTTCTGTGGTTCCACTGCAGAATATCAAGATTGGCGGAATTACCATAACCGGTGTTACGGTAGTGGCAGTCCTGGCATGTATTGTTATCATGATTGGTCTGATGATTTTTATTAAAAAGACAAAAGCAGGACAGGCAATGCTGGCAGTATCTGAGGATAAGGATGCAGCACAGCTTATGGGGGTAAATGTAAACGGGACAATTTCACTTACTTTCGCAATTGGTTCCGGACTTGCGGCAATTGCAGGTGTGTTACTGTGTTCAGCATATCCGACACTGACTCCATATACCGGCGCTATGCCTGGTATCAAAGCATTTACTGCAGCTGTATTTGGTGGAATCGGTTCCATTCCGGGAGCATTTATCGGAGGAATCCTTCTTGGTATTATCGAAATCTTAGGAAAAGCTTATATTTCTTCACAGCTTTCCGATGCTATCGTTTTTGCCGTATTGATTATCGTGTTATTGGTTAAGCCTACCGGTATTCTTGGTAAGCCAATCCATGAGAAAGTGTAGGTGGCAGAAATGAGTAAAATGAATTTTAAAACAATGAAGAAGACAACAAAGAGTAATTTGATTACATATGCTATGGTAATCGTCATTTTTGCCGTAGTACAGATTCTGGTAGCAACCGGAAGCATGTCCAGTCTGATGCAGGGACTTTTGGTACCCCTTTGTACTTATTCTATCGTTGCAATCGGATTGAACCTCTGTGTAGGCTATCTGGGTGAATTAAGTCTTGGTCATGCAGGCTTTATGTGTGTCGGCGCATTTTCCAGTGCTTTCTTTACCAGATGTATGGAAAATTCACCGATGAATCCAACCCTGCGTTTTATCATCGCTTTATTAATCGGAACTGCTGTTGCAGCATTCTTTGGATTCTTAATCGGAATTCCGGTACTTCGTTTAAGAGGCGATTACCTTGCAATCGTAACCCTGGCATTTGGAGAGATTATCAAGAATGTCATCAATGTTCTTTATGTAGGCAAAGATGAAAACGGTCTGCATTTTGCAATCAATGACAACAAGGCTCTTAATATGTCGGGAACCGGAGAAATGATTATCGATGGTGCAAAGGGAATCACCGGAACACCAAGACAGTCTACTTTCTTAATCGGTGTTATTTTGATTCTGGTTGCATTGTTTGTAGTATTTAATCTGGTTAATTCCAGAAGCGGCCGTGCCATCATGGCAATCCGTGATAACCGTATTGCAGCAGAATCCGTTGGCATTAATATTACAAAGTTTAAACTGATGGCATTTACCATTTCTGCAGCAATCGCAGGAGCAGGCGGAGTGCTTTATGCACATAACCTTTCCAGTCTGATTGCCCAGCCGGCAAACTTTGGATACAATATGTCCATCATGATTCTGGTATTTGTCGTACTCGGTGGAATGGGAAGCTTCCGTGGCTCCATTATTGCAGCCGTAGTACTGACCATGCTTCCGGAAGTATTGCGTGGACTGCGTGATTACCGTATGCTGATTTATGCGGTAGTTCTGATTGCAATGATGCTCTTTAACTGGGCACCGGCAGCAATTACCTGGAGACAGACACATTCTTTGAAGAATTTATTTGCAAAGAAAACGAAGGAGGTACAATAAGATGGCAATGTTAGAAGTAAAGAATCTTGGAATTTCCTTCGGTGGACTCCGGGCGGTAGATGGATTTGAAATGCAGATTGAAAAAGGTCAGTTATACGGACTGATTGGACCGAACGGTGCAGGTAAAACAACCGTATTTAATATGCTTACCGGTGTATACAAACCGGATGATGGAAGCATTGTACTGGATGGAAAAGATATTACCGGAAAGAAAACCATAGATATTAATAAAGCCGGAATTGCAAGAACCTTTCAGAATATCCGCCTTTTTAAAGACCAGTCCGTGCTGGATAATGTAAAAGTCGGACTGCATAATCATCATACCTATTCTACTTTAACCGGAATTCTAAGACTTCCGAAGTATTTTAAAGTAGAAGCAGAGATGAATGAAAAGGCAATGGAGCTGTTAAAGGTATTTGGTCTTGAGGATGAAGCAGATTATCTGGCATCCAATCTTCCATACGGTAAACAGCGTAAACTGGAAATCGCAAGAGCACTGGCAACAGAACCAAAGCTTCTGCTTCTGGATGAGCCGGCAGCCGGCATGAACCCAAATGAAACCAAAGAATTAATGGATACCATCCGCTTTGTAAGGGATGAATTTGATATGACCATTCTTCTGATTGAACATGATATGAAACTGGTATCCGGTATCTGTGAGAAACTGACTGTATTGAACTTCGGCCAGGTACTGGCAAGCGGAAATACCAGTGACGTATTGAATAATCCACAGGTTATCAAGGCATATCTGGGCGAATAGGAGGGATGATAAAATGGCAATGCTTGAAATAAAAGATTTGGAAGTATATTACGGCGTGATTCAGGCAATTAAAGGGATTTCCTTTGATGTCAATGAAGGAGAAGTCATTGCATTAATCGGAGCCAATGGTGCAGGTAAGACAACTACACTGCAGACAATCACCGGAATGCTCAGTGCCAAAAAGGGAAGCATTCTTTTTGAAGGAACAGATATCACCAAGGTTCCGGGACACAAGATTGTATCCATGGGAATGGCACATGTTCCGGAAGGAAGACGTGTATTTGCAGAGCTTTCTGTATATGAGAACTTAAAGCTGGGTGCATATACCAGAAAAGACAAGCAGGAAATTGCAGAGTCTTTAGAGCGTGTATACAAGAGTTTTCCAAGATTAAAGGAACGTAAGAATCAGCTGGCTGGAACCTTAAGTGGTGGCGAACAGCAGATGCTTGCCATGGGCCGGGCGTTGATGAGTAAGCCGAGGATCATCCTTATGGATGAGCCGTCCATGGGATTGTCTCCAATCTTTGTAGAAGAGATTTTTAACATTATCAAAGAAATATCCGCATCCGGTACAACTGTTCTTCTGGTAGAACAGAATGCAAAGAAAGCCTTATCGATTGCAGACCGCGCATATGTACTGGAAACAGGTAAAATTGTATTGAGTGGTGATGCCAAAGAGCTTATGAATAATGAGTCTATTAAAAAGGCATATTTAGGAGAGTAGGTGTTAAATATGAAACATACGGTAATAACCATTGCAAGAAGTTATGGAAGCGGCGGAAGAACGCTTGGTAAGAAGCTGGCAGAAGAACTTGGAATTCATTGCTATGACCGTGAGTTAATAAGAATGGCTTCCGATGAAAGCGGAATCAACGAGGCATTGTTTGGAGAGGCAGATGAGAAACTGCGAAAGATGCCACTCTTTCGTATTGCGAAGAAAGCATATCATGGAGAAGTGCTTCCACCAGATAGTGATGAGTTTGTATCCAACGACAATCTCTTTAACTATCAGGCGAAAATTATCCGTGAGGTAGCCAAAGAAGAGTCCTGTATTATTATCGGACGTTGTGCGGATTATATTTTAAAAGATTGTGATTATGTAAAGCGTCTGTTTTTCTACGCACCGCGTAAGGACTGCATTGAACGTGTCATGCAGCAGAATGGCGGGACTAAGAAGGATATTGAAAAGAAGATAGACACGATTGATAAATATCGTGCAGACTATTACAAATACTATACCGGCAGGGAGTGGAATGATGCCAGAAATTACGATTTCTGTCTGGACACTACATCCTTAAGCTATGAGAAGCTGGTACAGGTTGTAAAAGCATATTTAGAAATCAGTGAGGCGGAGCTGCCTTAGGAACAATATTGCAGCAGAATATGAGAAAGAAGAGGTATCTGATGATTCGGGCATCGGATACCTCTTCTTTCAATGCTTATGCGGGCAGCGGGAAAACGCTGGACTTGCAAAGCATGTTTTCTGTAGTTTTACAGTTTCTTTAAAATTTTATCGATGTCATTTCTGTGGCCTAATATCATCAGATGGTCCGTGTCTTTAAAAATATAATTGGCATCCGGCAGCAGGCTCATGACACCATCTGTTTTAATACCGATGATATTGGCATGATAGCAGGCACGGAAATTTAGATCCTTAATACTCTTTCCAATCCATTCCGGTAATGGCGGAATCTCATAAATGGAGAAGCCACCGCCTAATTCAAAGTAGTCAAAGACCTGGTCGGCAGAGAAACGGACTGCAATTTTTTCTGCAATATCCCGGTCAGGGTAGATAACTTCGTCAGCACCGTTCCGCAGCAGAAATTTGGCATGAATATCACGGTTTGCTTTGCTGACGACATATCTGGCACCCATTTCCTTAAGCAGGCTTGTAATCTCTAAGCTGCTCTGGAAATTACTTCCGATACAGACAAAGCAGACGTCAAAATTGCCAACACCTAAAGTGGCAAGTACTTTTTCATTGGTGCAGTCGCCAATTTTTGCACTGGTGACAAAAGAGAGAACATCTTCCATTACGGCTTCATTCTCGTCCACAACCATAATCTCATTATCCAGTTTGGATAAGTCTTTGCAAAGGTGAGTGCCAAATCGGCCCAGTCCAATAATTAAAAATGATTTCATAGAATCCTCCTAGTATAATCAAGATATTTGATATTAACCGACATTGATTTTTTCTACCGGCTGCATCACATGCGCAATCCTCTTCTTATCCGTAAATGATAAGGCAAAGGAAAGGCTTCCCAGTCGTCCTAAATACATTAACAGAATTAGAATGATATGACAGCTGGTACTAAGGCTGCTTGTAATACCGGTTGACATTCCGACAGTGTCAAGAGCTGAAAATGCTTCAAAAGCCACATCAATGACTGGATAACCGGAAATAGCAGTAATTGCCAGTGTGGCGCTGAGTGCCAGCGTCAACTGGAACATAAGGACGACGACTGATTTGGTGATAACAGATTCTTCCAGTCTGCGTCCGAAAATATTTGTTCCGGTAGTACGGGTTAAGGTGGAACGTACAGATAACAATAGAACAAATATGGTTGTAACCTTTACACCGCCAGCGGTAGAACCCGGGGCACCACCGATAAACATAAATACAATAGAAAGAAATTTACTGCTTTCGCTTAACGCACCATTATCAACAGCGTTAAAACCGGCAGTTCGTGGGGTAACAGTACAGAAGAAAGAATTCAAAAGCTGTTCTCCGAAACTCATACCGGCAAATAGGCGGTTATGCTCAAAAAGATAAAAGAGCAGCGTGCCGCCAAAGAGGCAGACTGCAGTAGCACTTAAAACCATTTTGGTCTGCAGGGCATAGTGGCGGCAATGCAGCCCGTGTTCCCTAAGGTCATTCCATACAAAGAAACCGATACCACCAATCAGGATCAGGGCACTGATGGTAAGAATTACTACAGGATCATTGTAGAATCTGGTAATGGATGAAAATGGACTGTAACGCCCCATTAAATCGAATCCTGCATTACAAAAGGCTGAAATAGAATGGAAGATACCATAATAGATGGCATGTAAAACATCCATGTCTTTCAGAAAACGCAGTGTAAGAATGAATGCACCCGACATTTCAAAAAGAAACGTGCCTCCGATGACACGGCGGACAAGCCGCACGACACCGCCGATTTCAAGGGTGTTTAAACTTTCTTTAATAAGACCACGCTGTTTCAGCCCGATTTTCTTACGTAACATCAAAGAAACAGTAATGCCAATGCTGATAAAACCAAGACCACCAATCTGAATCAGAACTAATAAAACAAGCTGTCCGAAAATGCTCCAGTGGGTAAAGGTGTCAACCAGAACCAGACCGGTTACACAGGTAGCACTGGTTGAGGTGAAAAGGGCAGTTATAAATGGAGTCCATTCACCATTCCGGCTGGAAACCGGAAGCATCAGAAGTATGGTTCCGATAAAGATGAGCAATAGAAAACCAAGCGCTATCATCTGTGTACCGGACATACGTTTTTCAAATTTCCCAAACATAATAAAATTCCTATTCCTGATTTAAATAATTTTCGATAAATCTTATTTATCTATTATAGTAATTCTACTCCGCTTTGTCCAGAAAAGACAGTCTGACAGCAAGAAAAAATTATAGAATCAGTTGTTGTCTTAGCTGGTTTGTTTGAGTATAATAAAATAATAGGGTAAACTTGAAAAGAAAAAACTTGAAAAGGATAGAAAAAGGAAGGTTTTTATATGGGACTTTTTATTGTATTTATCATTATTATCATATATGTTGCTTTGTCCCAGAGTGTAAAGCAAAGCAATAATCAAAACAGGCGTGGAAATAATCCGACTATGGGGCGGCCGCCACAGCAGATATATCGTCCACAGATGAACCAGCCGCAGCGTACATATCAGCAGGTGCCAAACCAGCAGCATACATATCAGCAGACCATGAACCAGCCACAACGGGCATATCAGCAGGCACCAGTCCAGCCGCATCCCATGTATCAGCAGGCACCTGATCCGCAGATGAACAGACAGCAGGCACAGCAGCAGTTAAAGAACCGGCTGGCGGAAAAATATCAGTCTGCAGCGGCAGAGGAAATGTCTGCCATGGAAGTAATAGAACCGATGGAATTTACTTATGATATTCCACAAAGTGATAATATGAAGAAAGTGCAGGAGCTGATGGTAACTGGCTTCAGCGGCAATCTGAATTTTGAAAGAGATTTTGTGGCAGAAGGAATTGAAATGTTAAACCGTTTTGAATTACAGTAAAGAACATAGATAAGTGGAGGATGACAGCAATGGAAGGCAGAAGACCGGAAACCGGGGAGATTTACAGACATTTTAAAGGAAAATTATATCAGATTGTAGCCATAGCAACACACAGCGAAACAAGAGAAGAACTGGTAATTTATCAGGCACTTTACGGAGCTTATAAAGTATATGCAAGACCGCTTGCCATGTTTGTAAGCGAAGTTGATCATGAGAAATATCCGGCAGCAGAGCAGAAATACAGATTTGAAAAAGTAAAACTGCAGGAAGAAGCAACTCCACAGGAAGCGGTAAAGGTTAGTCAGGAGACAACACAGCCGCAGGCAACAGCCCAGCCGCAGGAAACTTCAGAATCCGAAGAGCAGGCGAATCCGTTCCTGCTGCGTTTCTTAGATGCAGATACCTATGAGGAGAAATATAAGATTTTAAATGAGATGGAAAATGATATCACAGACCGTCTGATTAATGATTTTTCCGTAGTATTGGATGTGGTAATTCCGGAAGGAGATTTAACCGGCCGTTATATACAGTTAAAGCAGTGCGTGGCAACCATGTGCCGTTATGAGACTACCCGCCTTAGGTAGGCAGTCCCACACGACTCAAAGTGCTGTTGTGATAATCAGAGGAGAAGGTGACATCTTTCCCAAACCACTTCGGTGGAAGGAAGGATTCAGCTTCTTCTTTTGTTTCAAATTCCACTTCGGCTAATTTCAACGGAGCAAGGTCTCCTTCGAAAATATCAAGCTCAATGGTCAGCCTGTCAGTCAATGGAATCAGATAGCGCTTCTTGGAAATGATAATGCCATCGGCTTTTTGAATCAGATGCCGGTAAGCCTCTTCATTCAGAGGAAGATTATATTCTTCCCGCACCATAAGACCGGAGCCTTTGTAAGTAAGAATATATTTGTCATTGGAGCGGCGCACCCGCACTACAGGGTCCGTATTGAGATACCCCTGCTCAATGACTTTGCAGGAATAGTCTTTTAAATCAAAAGGAATCTCATCAATTAAATATTTACGTTCAATTTCCATAATAGCCTCCATATAGTCAGGAAAAATAATGATACATTTATTGTAAAATATTTTAAAATCCACTGCAACCATGGAATTGAAAAAGCGCAGTAACCATGCTAACATAAGAGACAGCATAGAAAAATTTCGTGTTAGAAAATTTAATATCAGAAGAGAATAGAAAACAGGAGGAAGATAATATGAAGAAAATCGGTATTTTTATGGCGGATGGCTGTGAAGAGATTGAAGGACTTACCGTAGTGGATGTGGTACGCAGAGCAGGAATTGCGATTGATATGATTTCCATTACCGGAAAGAAAGAAGTGGCAGGAGCCCACGGAATTACGTTTGCAGCAGATGTACTGGCAGAGGAAGCTGATTTTGACAGCTATGATGGAATTGTACTGCCGGGTGGAATGCCTGGAACTTTAAATCTCGGAAAGCATGAAATTGTAAAGAAAGTGATTACATCTTATGCAGCAGGCGGTAAACTTACTGCAGCAATCTGTGCTGCACCAAGCGTATTGGGTGAGAATGGAATATTAGAGGGTAAACATGCAGTCAGCTATCCGGGTTTTGAAGAAAAGCTTCTTGGAGCCAGGGTCGGAGCAGAAAAAGTTGCAGTAGATGGCAACATCGTTACCAGCCGGGGCATGGGAACAGCCATTGAATTTGCCATGGCTATTGTAAAGTGGCTGGATCCACAGGCAGATATTGATGTGATGGAAGCAAATATCATGTATTTTAAATAAAAATAACCAGAACTTACCAACATAATTTATTCTCTGGAAGCCATACTAAAAACAGGATAAGCAACTAACAAAAGCTTATCTGAAAATAGATAACAAAGAGAAGAAACTATGGAGGTAGAAACAAATGAGCGGAACAAACAGTTCTAATTCAAGTAACCAGATGGCAGTGCCACAGGCAAAAGAGGCAATGAACCGTTTTAAACAGGAGGTTGCATCTGAAATCGGAGTACCTTTAAAAGAGGGATACAACGGTGACCTGACATCCAGACAGGCTGGCTCTATCGGTGGAGAAATGGTTAAGAAAATGATCATGAGACAGGAAGAGCAGATGTCTAAATAAGAAGAAAGACAAAAAGCCTTCGGGAAAAGCGCAAAAGTGCATTTCCCGGGGGCTTTTTACATGACTGTCACCAATTGAAATCTTGTACCGAAAAAAAAGCTAGTAATTTTACAAACGGTGTGTTATAATCTCTAAATGACTGTTAGTAGCTCTAAGTATGCCTATTTTTAGGGGAGCAGTCGTAAGATAAGAAAATATTTGTACATGTATATTTTATATATAGTTATAAGGAGGAAGAAACAAGAATGAGTGTACAGGTTGAAAATTTAGAGAAAAATATGGTAAAGCTTACAATTGAAGTGGCAGAAGATAAAGTGGCAGAGGCTTTGAAAGCTGCATACAATAAGCAGAAAAACAAAATCAGCATCCCTGGATTCCGTAAAGGAAAAGTTCCAATGGCTATGGTAGAGAAAATGTATGGTCCGGAAATCTTCTATGAAGATGCTGCAAATATCATGATGCAGGAAGCTTATCCGGCAGCAATCGATGAGAGCGGTGTAGATATCGTTTCCCAGCCAACTGTTGATGTGGTTCAGTTAGAAAAAGGAAAACCATTCATCTTCACAGCAGAAGTTGCAAAGAGACCAGAAGTTAAACTTGGCAAATATAATGGTGTAACTGTAACAAAGATTGACACATCCGTATCTGATGAAGAAGTTGCAGAAGCATTAGAGAGAGAAAGAAATAACAATGCAAGAACTGTAACTGTAACAGACAGACCTGTTGCAGAAGGTGATACAGCAGTTATCGACTACGAAGGATTCGTAGACGGTGTCGCATTTGAAGGTGGAAAAGGAGAGAATCATCCATTAGAGATCGGTTCCCATTCCTTCATCGATACATTTGAAGATCAGTTAGTAGGAAAGAACACTGGCGATGAGGTAGAAGTAAACGTTACATTCCCGAAGGAATATCATGCAGAAGACTTAGCTGGAAAACCAGCAGTATTCAAAGTTAAGATTAACGAGATTAAGACAAAAGAACTTCCAGAGTTAAACGATGAGTTCGCATCTGATGTTTCTGAATTCGAAACTTTAGAAGAATACAAAGAGAGCGTGAAGAAGAACTTAGAAGAGACCAAAGAGAACAATGCAAAACGTACCAAAGAGGATGAAGCAATCAAGAAGATTATCGAAAAATCTGAGATGGAAATCCCGGATGCAATGATTGAATCCCAGGTACAGAATATGATTCAGGAATTCGCTCAGAGACTTGCCCAGCAGGGATTAAGCTTTGACCAGTATATGCAGTTCTCTGGAATGACTATGGACAAGATGAAAGAGCAGGTTCGTCCGGAAGCATTAACAAGAATCCAGAGCAGCTTAGTATTAGAACAGATTGCAAAAGAAGAAAACTTCGAGATTACAGAAGATGATGTAAATGCTGAAATCGAGAAGATGGCAAAAGCATACGGAATGGAAGCTGATAAGCTCAAAGAGTATGTTGGCGATGACGAGAAAGAATCCATGAAACGTGATATTGCAATTGAAAAAGCAGTTCAGTTCATCATGGACAATGTAAAAGAAAGAGCAAAAGCTAAGACTAAAAAAGAAAAAGAAGCAGAAGCAGCAGCTAACGCAGAAGCATAAGAGAAGCACGTAAAGAGACAGACTGACTTGGAATCAGGTCGGTCTGTTTTACGCAAACCACTTGAACCAGAGATAAAGTTGCAGCAGAATGTATGGTAGAAATGGAGGTTATCATATGAGTTTAGTACCTTATGTCATTGAACAGACCAGCAGAGGAGAGCGTAGTTACGACATATACTCCAGATTATTAAAGGATAGAATTATTTTCCTTGGTGAAGAGGTAAATGAGACCACAGCCAGTCTGGTAGTGGCACAGCTTTTATTCTTAGAGTCCGAAGATCCGGGAAAAGACATTCAGTTATACATCAATTCTCCGGGTGGAATTGTAACAGGCGGATTGGCAATTTATGATACCATGCAGTATATCAAATGTGATGTATCTACAATTTGTATCGGACTTGCAGCCAGCATGGGTGCATTCCTGTTGTCCGGTGGAACAAAAGGAAAGAGATTTGCATTACCAAATGCAGAGATTATGATACATCAGCCTTCCGGTGGAGCAAAAGGACAGGCAACTGAGATTCAGATTGCAGCAGAGAATATCTTAAAGACCAAGAAACGTTTGAACGAGATTTTAGCTGCAAATACCGGAAAGCCATATGATGTAATTGCCGCAGATACAGAGCGTGACTATTATATGTCCGCAGAAGAGGCAAAGGAGTATGGCCTGATTGACGGTGTAATTACAGCAAGATAAGAGAAATAAGAAAGAGGCTGTCTCTGGGCGGATTATCCGAAGCACATATGCGGAATTCGACTACGGGCAGCCTTTACCTTTTTTTCGAAGGATTTAGAAAAGATAAATGGAAATAATCGAGGTGGAAAGATGGCAGGAAGAAATAGCGAGGACAAAATCAGATGTTCCTTTTGCGGAAAATCACAGGATCAGGTACGCAAGCTGATTGCAGGACCAAACGGTGCATATATCTGTGATGAATGCGTGGACATTTGTGCAGAAATCATAGAGGAGGAATTCGAAGATGAGGAGATTTCCGGAAAAGGAAAGGAAGATTTAGAAGAAATCAACCTGATTAAACCGGAAGAGATGAAGAAATTTTTAGATGAATATGTAATCGGTCAGGACGAAGCCAAAAAAGTCCTCTCTGTAGCCGTATATAATCACTATAAAAGAATTACTTCTGATGTAGATATGAATGATGTGGAATTGCAGAAGAGTAACATTCTGATGTTAGGACCGACCGGTTCCGGTAAGACCCTTCTGGCACAGACACTGGCAAGAGTCTTAAATGTACCGTTTGCCATTGCAGATGCCACCACATTAACAGAAGCAGGCTATGTCGGTGAAGACGTAGAGAATATCCTTCTGAAACTGATTCAGGCAGCAGATTACAATATCGAGCGCGCCCAGTGCGGTATTATTTACATCGATGAGATTGATAAGATTACGAAGAAATCCGAAAATGTATCCATTACCAGAGATGTGTCCGGTGAAGGTGTACAGCAGGCATTATTAAAAATCTTAGAGGGAACTGTGGCTTCCGTTCCACCACAGGGTGGAAGAAAGCATCCACAGCAGGAATTAATCCAGATTGATACTACGAATATTTTATTTATCTGTGGTGGAGCATTTGATGGATTAGAGAAGATTATCGAGCAGCGTATGGATCAGAAATCCATCGGCTTTAACGCAGATATTGCAGACCGTACCGAGCGTAATCTGAGCGAAGTCTTAAAGCAGGTACTGCCGGGAGATTTTATTAAATTCGGTCTGATTCCGGAGTTTATCGGACGTGTTCCGGTAAATGTATCCTTAGAGCAGCTGGATAAGGAAGCGTTAATCCGTATCTTAAAGGAGCCGAAGAATTCCCTGATTAAGCAGTATAAGAAGCTGTTTGAAATTGACGGCGTAGAGCTGGAATTTGAAGATGATGCAGTAGAAGCAATTGCAGAGAAATCCTTAGCCCGTAAGACCGGTGCCCGTGGACTTCGTGCAATTATGGAAGATACCATGATGGATTTAATGTATCAGATCCCTTCTGATGAGAGTATTGTAAAATGCACCATTACAAAAGAAACGGTAGAAGACAAGAAAGCGAAGATAGAATATCATAACGCATAAATAAGAGGAGAAAAGGATGAGCAGGACAGTAATTCATTTACCGGCAGTTGCACTTCGTGGAATGACCATTCTGCCGGGAATGGTGGCTCATTTTGATATTAGCAGGGACCGTTCCATTCATGCCATAGAAGAGGCGATGGTTGGAGACCAGAAAATATTCCTGATTACACAGCAGGATGCTTCCGTAGAGGAGCCGGCCAGGGATGATTTATATCAGATTGGTGTTATTGCTGAAGTAAAGCAGGTAATAAAGATGCCAAATGAAATCGTGCGTGTTTTGGTAGAAGGATTGGAAAGAGGCGAGTTAGCCTCTTTTCTGTCACAGGAGAAGTATCTGATGGCAGAGGTCATCCTTTTTGATGAAAAAACGGCAGAAGAGGAAGAACTGATGCCGGAAGCGAAGGAAGCAATGCTTCGCTGTATCAGGGAAACCGTACTGAAATATCAAAAAGCCAATGGACATATGAGCAAAGAATTCTTACGTCATGTAGAAGAACAGCAGGACGTTGGAACTTTGATGCAGCAGGTTGCATACAATCTGCCGCTTTATTATACCCAGAAACAGAAAATCTTAGAGGCAGTAGATCTCACTTCCCAGTATGAGACTTTAATGGCAATTCTGCTTAATGAAGTAGAAGTTATTTCCCTGAAAAATGAATTTCAGGCGAAGGTGAAAGAACGCGTGGATAAGAATCAGAAGGAATATCTTTTGCGGGAACAGATGAAACTGATTCGGGAAGAACTAGGTGAGGATAATACACAGTCAGATGCGGAACACTTTTTAGAGGAAGTAAAGAAGCTGAAGGCAGATAAGACGGTCAAAGAGAGAATTAAAAAAGAGATTGAGCGTTTTAAGAATATTGCATCCAGTTCTTCGGAAAGTGCAGTCAGCAGAGGCTATATTGAGACATTGCTGGAACTGCCATGGAATAAGGCTTCTAAGGATAATAAAGATTTAGCTAATGCAGAGAAAATTTTAGACGAAGACCACTACGGACTGGAAAAAGTAAAAGAGCGTATGCTGGAATTCTTGGCAGTCCGGAATCTGACTCATAAAGGAGAAAGTCCAATTATCTGTCTGGTGGGACCTCCTGGAACCGGCAAGACAAGCATTGCCCGTTCTGTGGCAAAAGCATTGAATAAAAAGTATGTCAGAATCTGTCTCGGCGGTGTCCGTGATGAGGCAGAGATTCGTGGACACAGAAAGACCTATGTGGGGGCAATGCCGGGCAGAATTATCAATGGTTTAAAGAGTGCCGGAGTAAAGAACCCGCTGATGCTTTTAGATGAGATTGATAAAGTTAGCAGTGATTATAAGGGAGATACATCTTCTGCACTGCTGGAAGTATTGGATAATGAGCAGAACAGCCATTTCAGGGACCACTATGTGGAGCTTCCGGTAGATTTGTCTGAGGTATTGTTTATTGCGACAGCCAATTCCGTACAGACAATACCAAGACCTCTGTTAGACCGTATGGAGCTGATTGAGGTAAGCAGTTATACGGAAAATGAAAAGGCTCACATTGCAAAAGAGCATCTTATAGCAAAGCAGATTGAGAAAAATGGCTTAAAGGAATCAGAGCTTACATTCCAGAATGGTGCAATTGAGCAGCTGATTCGCAGCTATACAAGAGAAGCCGGTGTGCGTAACTTAGAACGCAAAATCGGTGAAATCTGCAGAAAAGCAGCAAGAGAGATTTACGAGGGCAAGAAAAAGAAAGTTACTATAAGCACAAAGAACTTAGAACATTATCTTGGCAAAGAGAAATATACCTTTGATAAGAAGAATGAGAAGGACGAGGTTGGTATTGTCCGGGGACTGGCATGGACCAGTGTCGGTGGTGATACATTAGAAATCGAAGTAAATGTAATGCCGGGAAAGGGTGAATTTAAACTGACAGGACAGCTTGGCGATGTCATGAAAGAGTCTGCACAGGCTGGAATCAGTTATATCCGTTCTGTCAGTGAGCAGTATCAGATACCGGACGATTTCTTTACCAAACATGATATACATATCCACATTCCGGAAGGAGCCGTACCAAAGGATGGACCGTCCGCCGGTGTTACCATGGCAACCGCAATGCTTTCTGCCATTACCGGGAAAAAGGTGCGTGCTGATGTTGCCATGACAGGAGAGATTACCCTCCGCGGCAGAGTGCTTCCGATTGGTGGATTAAAAGAGAAAACATTAGCAGCGAAAAATGCCGGTATCCGGACAGTCTGTGTGCCGGGAAAAAATGAAAAAGATATTGAGGAACTCTCAGCAGAGATTAAAAAGGATTTAGAAATTGTCTATGCAGATACCATCGAAGATA
Organism: Roseburia sp. AF15-21; assembly: GCF_003479505.1. Classification (NCBI taxonomy): domain Bacteria; kingdom Bacillati; phylum Bacillota; class Clostridia; order Lachnospirales; family Lachnospiraceae; genus Roseburia; species Roseburia sp. AF15-21. The sequence goes on from NZ_QUHG01000014.1 coordinate 41,468, forward strand.
TCTTAAAGGTTGCTTTTGTAAAAGAGTAGTAAAGGAGCAGAAAATGGTTATAAAAGAAGTAAACTTGGAAACGGTGTGTGGTGTTACCAGTAAGCTTCCGGAGAATACATTGCCGGAGGTGGCATTTGCAGGAAAATCCAATGTTGGAAAGTCGTCATTAATTAATGCACTGATGAACCGGAAATCCCTTGCAAGAACCTCTGCACAGCCGGGAAAGACACAGACCATTAATTTCTATAATATCAATGATGCCATGTATCTGGTGGATTTGCCGGGATATGGTTATGCGAAAGTAGCAGAGAGTGAGAAAGCAAAATGGGGTAAAATGATTGAAAATTATCTGCATACCTCAAAGCAGCTGCGCCGGGTATTCTTACTAATTGATATCAGGCATGACCCGTCTGCCAATGATAAACTGATGTATGACTGGATTATCCATCAGGGCTTTGATCCGGTTATTGTGGCAACCAAGCTGGACAAGCTGAAGAGAAGCCAGGTGCCAAAATGTATCAAGGCAGTAAAAGAAGGTCTGAAAGTAAAACCTGGGACGGTAATTGTTCCGTTTTCTGCAGTAACCAAGCAGGGCAGGGAAGAAATCTGGCAGATTATGGATGAGGCTGTTGGCTATGAAGAATAAATATGTATTTGTAACGGTTCTTTTGCTGGTACTTTTATTGACTGGTGCAGGACTGACACAATTATATGTAAAAGAAGAGACAAAACAGCAGGATAGTGAACTTACGGTAGTAACATCCTTTTATCCGATGTATATTGCAGCAATGAATGTCATCGGAGACACTCCGGGTGTGGATTTGCAGAATCTCAGTGAGCCGCAGACCGGCTGCCTTCACGATTACCAGCTGACTCCGGCAGACATGAAGCTCCTTTCCGGTGCAGATGTGTTTATTGTAAATGGTGGCGGAATCGAATCTTTTTTATCGGATGTGGCAGCAGATTATAAGAATCTTTCCATTGTAAATGCCTGCGAGGGACTTAATCTTTTGTCCGAAGAGGATGAAGGAGAGGAACATGCTCACGGAGATGCCCATGAAGATGCTGCAGAGGAGCATATCCACGGAGATACCGAGGATACTCATGAAGATGGGCACAATCACGGAGATGTGAATGCCCATGCATGGATGAGCATTGCGTTATATAAACAGCAGGTGGAAAATATTTTAGAAGGTCTTTGCAGGATAGATCCGAAGCATCAGGATGCCTATGAAAGCAATGCAAAGGAGTATCTGGCAAAGCTTGAGGATTTAGAGAGAGAGCAGCAGTCCTTAAAGGAAGAATTATCAGGAAAGCATATTGTTATTTTCCATGAAGCCTATGCCTATGTGGCAGAGGACTACGATATGGAGATTTCCTATACCATGGATTTGGATGAGGAGCGTCAGGTCAGTGCCGGTGAAGTGGCAGATGTGATGGGAGCCATTGAAAAGAATGATATATCAGTGGTGCTGGCAGAAGAACTCTATGGCAAAGATATGGGAGATACGGTAGAACGGGAGACCGATGCGAAAGTATGTTATCTTGATACCTTAACCCGCGGGGAGTATGAAAAGGACAGCTATCTTGATGCAATGAGACATAATATGGAACTGCTGAAGGAGGCTTTTGCAGAATGAGAAAAATAGTAAAACCATGTGGACTGCATTGTATCCGGATTAACCATCTGGGTGTTACTATTGGAGAACAGCAGATATTGTCAGATGTGAATCTGCATATTCATTGTGGAACACTGACGGTACTGATTGGTCGGAACGGAGCAGGAAAATCAACTCTGATCCGGGCTATTTTAAATGACATTCCACACACGGGAAGCATTGAATTTAAGGACCGGGAAAATGGTCATATCCAGAAGCTTAAGATTGGTTATGTACCACAGAATCTAAATATCGAGAAATCCACTCCGGTCAGTGTCTATGATATGATTGCAAGCTATCAGTCCAACCGGCCGGTATTTTTATATAAGAGCAAAAAACTATATCAGGAAATCAAAGAAAGCTTAAAAATGTTTGAAGCCGAGCATTTGATTGACAAGCAGGTATGTAATCTTTCCGGTGGGGAATTACAGCGTGTACTTCTTTCCATGGCGGTGATGGATGAACCGAATCTGCTGCTTTTGGATGAGCCGGTGTCTGGTATTGACCAGAATGGGATGGAGTTATTTTACCGGAATATCGAATATCTGAAGGAAAATTTTGACCTGGCAGTTTTGCTGATTTCCCATGATCTTGATTATGTAAGAAAATATGCAGACCATGTGGTTCTCATAGATGGCAAAGTGCTGACCCAGGGAACACCGAAGGAAGTCTATGACAGTGATGCTTTTAAACAGGTATTTACAGATATGGAGGTGCGGGGATGATAGAATTTTTTACCGCGTGGTGGTCTTATGGATTTATGCGGAATGCATTTATCGCAATCCTGATTATCACACCATTGTTTGGAATCCTTGGAACCATGATTGTAAATAACAAAATGGCATTTTTCTCAGATGCATTAGGTCATTCTGCATTGACGGGAATTGCTCTTGGCGTTGTGATGGGAGTTGCAGATACGACCTTATCCATGATTATTTTTGCAGTAATTTTTGCACTATTACTAAACTATATCAGCAGTAAAGCATCGGCATCCAGAGATACGATTATCTCCGTTTTTTCTTCAGCGTGTATTGCTGTGGGACTGGCCATCTTATCGAAAGGTGGCAATTTCAGCAAATATTCCAGTCTTTTGGTAGGTGATGTTTTAAGCATCTCTAAAAAGGAAATTATTTATCTGATTCTGATTTTTGCGGCAACACTGATTTTCTGGGGCATGGCATTTAATAAGTTAAATGCAGTAAGCCTGCACCGGGCACTGGCAAAGAGCCGGGGAATCCGGGTGAAGCTGATAGAAAATATTTTTGCAATTTTTATTGCATTAATTGTAATGCTTTCCATTAAATGGATTGGAATTTTGATCATCAATGCACTGCTGATTCTTCCGGCAGCAGCAAGCCGGAATATTTCGGTCAACATGCGGGAATATCATTTATTTTCTGTTATCTTTTCCTTGTTTTCGGGATTGCTCGGATTGATGATTTCCTATTTTACCAATGTTGCAACCGGTCCGATGATTGTGATTGTAGCAGCCATCATTTATTTTGCAACTTATGTATACGGAAGGAGAAATGCATGATGAGAACCACGAAAAAGGGAAGAAAAGGCGCACTTTTACTTACCTTTCTTCTGGCAGGAAGTTTACTGCAATCCGCTATGAGAATGAAAGTAAGAGTTACATTATAGATAAAGGGGCATTTCAGATGCCTTATGGTGAGGATACAACGGTGCAGGCACAGCTTGACGACTGGATTGCACAAGAGGATGGAAGTTATCTTGTAACGACCTCCCTCTTAACCTATAGTGATGCAGAGGGAAGCAGTAACAGAACCTTCCAGTTTATATTAAACGATAATGGATATAAGGATGAACTTCCGGATCCATTATTCTACTATACCATCTCAAACGTCAGTCCGATGGATGATTCTTTTTCGGATCTGACTCAGGAGACGGAAGAAAACTCCCCCGGACAAGAGCCTTCGACCCAAAACGTTTCCGAATAGAATCAATGGCTGCATCCAGTTGCTTTTGCTTATTGGCAGAAGGCATCTGGGTGCGGTTTTTTTTGTTGCCATCTGGGAGTGGATTGCCGGAAGCTGTACTTTCTGTGGAAATCATGGCAGATGCCGATGAATCGGCTGTATAATCAAAAATAGAAAGCTGCACCGGTGCATCTTCAGAAAGCAGACGGCTGGTACGGATGCCAAGGAGTCGGACAGGTTCACTATTCCAGAGCTGCTGGAAAAGGGAAACGGCAGTTTTATAAAGGGCATCTGTAGTATTTGTGGCTGAGAGGAGACTGCACTGGTGGGAAGTATTCGTAAAATCATGATAGCGGATTTCTACCGTAATACTCTGGGCTAACATTTTTTCTTTCCGGAGGCGCATGGATACAGATTCGGAAAGAGAGAGAAGAACCTTTTTTGCATCTGCTAAGGTGCGGGCGTCCTCCTTTAAAGTGGTGGAATTGCCAATCCCCTTGGCTTCCCGCTTGGTAGAATGCACATGGTCATCTCCGATTCCATTGGCATATTCCCACATCAGTGTGCCGTGGCTTTTGAATTCCTGCCGGAGGTAATCCGGGTCAGTGGCTGCAAGTTCTCCGATGGTACGGATGCCAAGTGCTTTCAACCGGGCAGCACTGGAATGCCCTACCATGTAGAGATCATCCACCGGAAGCGGCCACATTTTTTTTTCAATTTCATCCGGAAAAAGAGTGTGAATCCGATCCGGCTTGGTAAAATCACTTGCCATCTTCGCCAGAAGCTTATTTGGAGCAATTCCAATATTAACGGTAAAACCAAATCGTGATTTAATATTTGCAGAAATGATTTTGGCTGCTGCAAGAGGAGATTCATACCGGTGGGCAATGGGCGTAAAGTCAAGAAAACATTCATCTATGGAAAGCTGCTCGATATCATCGGTGTAGGTATGTAGCAGTTCCATAAGTGCATGGCTTTTTTTCTGGTACATGGCATGATCCGGCGGAACCAGCATAAGGGTAGGACATTTGCGTAAAGCATTGGCAACCGGTTCGCCGGTGACAATCTTATAGGCTTTGGCAGGCACAGACTTGGCAAGAACCACACCGTGTCTTGTAGCAGAGTCACCGCCAATAATTGCCGGTATAGCGCGGATATCTAAAGTTTCACCATGCTCTAGGCGGTCAACAGCACTCCAGCTTAAAAAAGCAGAATTGACATCAATATGAAAGATAATCCGGTGCATAATGCTCCTCCTTTACCGTATTATGGAATTGCCGGCTGTTTACGGGCTTAATACCTTGGATACCTATATTATAAAAGCTTTCCGGTTGAAAAGAAAGGGCTTTTAGTGTATAGTAAGGTTACAAATAAGGGAAAACGCAGCGAGAATAATGGCAGGTGATTGTTTATGAGATTTAAAAGAATCGATGTGGATACGGTGCGCTGTATTATTTCAGAAGAAGAATTAATGGAAAATGGGCTGGAAGTAGATGATTTTCTGCAGAATGACGGAAGAACAGAAACGTTTCTGCGTAAGATTATTTCCATGGCAGAAGAAGAGGTCGGATATAAAGTACAGGGTGGAAATATTACCATTCAGGTTGCAGTACTGCCGGAGCATACACTGGCACTTACTTTTTCGGAGAAGCCGGAGCTTGGCATCAGCAATATGTTGGAAAATCTGAAGTCTGCAGTAGAAAGTCTGGTTAAGAATGCTCCTGATATTGAAAAGCTGAAACAGACGTCAAAAGAGCTGGCAAATCAGAATCATACGGATGAAGGCATTGCAGAAATACAGCCGGAGCAGTCAGATTCCAAGGCGGAAGAAAGCACAGATAAGAAACAGTCTACCGGTGGCTTTACACTAAAAGACCGGAATTTTTATCAGCTTTGCTTTGCAAGCATGGAACGTGCAATTTTTTATGCCAAGGGCGTCCGTCTGGAACTGCCAATGAAGAGCAGTCTTTATTATCTGACCAGGGAGGATGCTTATTATCTTTTGCTTGAGAAGGGAGAACTTAGTGATAAACAGCTTTGTCGTCTTTTAAGTGCTTCTTTGGAATTTGCAGATGATATTTATGCGCATGGACCGACCCGGGCATATATTATGGAGCATGGAAAATGCATTTTGCCGGAGCAGGCGTTAGAACATTTACAGGAAATTTAGACAGACAGAGGAATTGGAATGGAAGAATATAAGGATAAAGCATCTTTTGAAGAATTTTTTAAGCAGAACTATGTCCCACTGGATTATAAATCCATTCGGAATGAGATGCGGGAGGCAGCCGGAGATGGCTGGAGCCTTTTTACCGATGAATACAAATTCCGTGGAAAGATAGATAAGAAAGATTTTATTGTGCATATGACAGGCGATGCCTACTGCACTTTTGAAGAGATTGTGGAAAATGCAATTGATGAGTTGAACAGCGGAATCCTTGACATTGTGATGGAAATCGGCAATGAGATGGAATTTGACAACGATACAGCAGAAATTTATTTTGATACCATTGAAAAGCAGCTAAAGGAAATGCTAGATGCCCTTTATGATGATGTGCTTAAAGATTTATAAAAGCAGGCAAAATAAACAGTAAAGATAGAAAAGACCCCGGAAGAACGATTGTATGTATGATATGTACCCTCTTTACTGGACAACCAGTAAGGAGGGTGTTTTTATGCGTTATAG
>NZ_QUHG01000015.1:0-29830 GCF_003479505.1 Roseburia sp. AF15-21
TGCCGAAAAGTACAGGCGCTTCAAAACAAGCGGGAATTTGACGAGAGGGCAAGAGAAAACAACTATGACCTGCTTTATAAAAATGAATGCCAGAACTGGCGCAACAAAATAAACCGAGTAAAGAATACCGCAGGCTTTCCGGCTGACCGTCTGGAAAAAATACAGGTTGCCTTTTCCGACTTTAAGAAAGAAGCCTTGCAGAGAAAAAAGGCTGTAAAAACAGGAACAGCCAGCCCGAAAGAATTTACGGACTGGCTGTATCTGCAAAGTAATGTAATTGTGGAACTGACAGAATACTAAATTTTTTTCTCGTTGTGAGGTTTCTGTGACATTTGCCTGATGGCAGTATCGAAATTGCAGTAATTACTCATGCAAAATGCTTCTTCGTTTTATACACTATACCTATATGGTGGAGCACCAAATGAAAGGAGCAAAAAATATGTCTGAGATTCAAAATGCGATTGAAGTAAAGAACTTAAAAAAAGGTTTTGGTGGCAGAGTTTTGTTTGAAAATTTTAGCCTGAATGTAAAAGCAAATACAATCCATGCGATTATTGGTCCGAACGGTTCTGGAAAGACAACACTGCTACGCTTGATTACAGGGGTATACCAGCCAAATGCAGGGACAATCAACATTGCAGGGAAATATGCAATGGAGCTTGAAGATGACTATCTGTATGAAGAACAGACTGGTCTTGAAAATTTGAGAATTTTTGGGAAATACTTTGGATTTGAAATAAATGATCGTTCAGACAGTTATTGTACGCAATTAGGATTGACCGAGCATTTAGGAAAGCGTGTTAGCACTTATTCTAAAGGAATGAAAAGAAAACTGTCCCTTTTGATTGTGATTATGATGGGACGGGATATTCTGCTCATGGATGAACCAACATCGGGTGTAGACCCCATATCCAGAGTAGAAATCCGTAGTTTGATAGAGGCTCTAAAAGCTGACGGAAAAACGGTTATTATCACTTCACATGACCTTAGCGAGATTGAAAAGTGCGCTGATGATGTATCTATGATTAAAAATGGCAGATTGCTGTTTGATAAGGGTATTCAAGAAATGCAAGGACAATCATTGGAAGAAATCTTTATTAAGGAGGGCAATCGGCATGAGTAACATGGGAAAAGGCGCAGGCTACTATCTTACCAGAAGTAAAAGCCTCCTAATTGATACTGCGATTGTTGCCATTCTGGCGATTTTTATGAGCTTTGCAATGCAGATGGACGCCTTGCAGTCTAAGGGAGAAGATTATTTAGTCCTAATGCTCTATGCGGTTATTTTTGGTCTTACCTCCCTGCAATCCGGTGCTATGATTGTAGATTTGACAGCAAAGGATAAGTTAAGCCGGAGAGTTGAATTTTTTGCAGCTTCTGGAATTGCGGTAAAAGAGATTATAAAACAGTATTCGATACAGATTTTCCGATTTTCTGGTATTATCCCGTTCTTTGTTTTTATGAGTTGCTATTACTTTACCGACTGGACAATGAGCTTTGGGCGGATCGTATGCGTTTATCTTAGTATTCTTGTACTTAGTTTTTGTGAGATTGTCGCTTTGAATATCATTGTACTGGATGTAAAACGAGTAAAACTGTTCAAAAATGTTCTGTTCTTTGGTAATTTTGCACTGGTTTATTTGATTGCGATGTCGGCAGAACAGATTACAGAGTTTGTGAATCAACATCATATAGGAATTGACTATTTGATTATTGTGGTTGATGTTGCACTTTGCATGATGTTTGTACTATTAAGTTTCTTTAAGGCTCGGCACATGAGCAACGAAACAGTTATCAGGAGGGATGGCGAATGGGTTTGATAACCTTAAACCTTAAAAGGGTATTGAACTGGAATTTTATATTTATGAGTGCGGTAGCAGCTATCTTCGGCATGATCTCTCTGATGAACTTTGGGGATATTTCAGAAAACATTGTATTTGGCGTTGATATAAAGTATTTTATGCTTGATGGATACCTGTGCTTATTTATCTTTTTTGCCGGAGAAATAAGCAAGGATATGTTGCAGCAAGAAAAAATCACAAAGAGAATAGAATGGAAACTTGCTAATGGTATTAAAATCTCAAGTATTGTTAAGGAGAATCTGCTATCACTATGGATTGGAACGCTGATCCTTTTGTTTCCTCTACTTTTGATAATTTCCATTCGCCTGCCAAACCTTATCTTGTTATTAGGCACCTATTTTCTGATCCTTAGCATATTGTATTCGGCATTTATAAATGTTTTGATTCTCTGGATTAGAAATATGAACTGGTTTAAGAGTATTCCTATCTTTGCAACACTGCTTCATATTTTGCTGGTTGTCTTAAAATGTGGGATATTTATGAAAACGAATAATGTGTGGGTGTTGCTACTATTTTCTCCAGTGAGTATAATAGTTTTGACTGCGTGTGGTTTATGTCTGATGACTAAAGAACGGATCGTATCATCATATTACTAACATAATGAATTTTAGCTGAAAGGAGGGGGGCTATGCAGGATAAACGCTTCTATCCGTATCTGTTTCTTCATGCGGGTATTGTGACTTTATGGGTTATATTGGATAGAACACATAAAGGAATTGCGAATGACGGAGCCATCAACTTATTGTCGATTGCCGTCTTGCTTTGTTATCTCAATCTGCTCTATCTTCATGTAATGACATCACGGCGAAAGGCAACAATATCTGAATGTGGCTGGAACCTGCTTTCTGTTTCCTTTATTGCGGCGCTGATGTATGATGGATTTTCCACCTTATACATGGGTGCATTTCTGTTTTTTGCATTGATTATCGGAATAATGCTGGTAAGAACTGACGCAAGCCGGGGTAAAATGGTTCGCTTGCTGTTTGGAATTGCAGCTATCATACTGTCGTTTTTTGATTTCCAAATTCTCCCTGTTATAACCATGTTAGTTGGAATGTTCATGGGAATTTTCCTTGATTATAGATATATAAATTTGAAACAGGTTAATATTCTTCCGATTGCCCAGAGGAAAGCAAGATATGTCCTCGCTCTTATGATTCCCTTGTTTACAGTCGTACTTTATTGCTTTGATTTGTCCACCCTACAAGTCAATGTATTTTTTCAGCTTATAATGCTTTTATTTGAGGCTTTTGCTGTCATTCATCTTGGCGACATGGAGGCCCGTTACAAGGAGTTGACAAAGTATTATGAATTAACGAACTATATTGCAAATGAGAGGGAAGATTTCTCAAGACTGCTTCATAACGATGTGCTTCAAGACATTGGAGGTGCCAAAAATCTCCTGTCGCTTCGCTCACCAGATGTTGATGAAACAAAAAGGATATTGTCTGATTTGGAATTGCGGGTAAGAAATATGATGAATTTCTATTCCTCTAATATCTTTTCGGGGTATGCTTCATGGGAACATATCGGATATATGCTTGACGCGATTAAGAAGCTGTACCCAAAGAAGAATATACTTGTAGATTTCACGATTGACAGCGAAGCAAGGATTGCTTTGAAAAAAGATAACAGTTTGGAACAGACTATGCAGATAATCAAAGAACTTGTCAACAATGTTTATAAACACGCTGCCGCTACTTTTATTCATTTGGAAATCGCGCTAAATGAAGAAAGTAGACTCGTAATTACCTGTCAAAATGATGGAGCGAAACCAAATGACATTGAAAATATTCTTTCTTCCAAAGGTGGTATGCTGTTCTTGACGGTGTTGATAAATGGGAATGGTGGTAACATTCAGTATTTAGAGAAAGATGGTATTTTAACTGCAACGGCAGTTTTGGGGAGAAAAAATGAAGATATTACTATTTGATGATCACAGGATATTTGGAGAGAGTTTAAGCAAACTTCTGGAAGATTGGGATGAAATCTCTATCTGTCGCTATGTAAGTAATGAAACAGAGTTTTGGAATATTCTTTCCGTAGACGAATGGGACATTGTATTACTTGATGTCAACCTAAGAGAGCAGTCAAAAAGTTCTGGCATTGATCTGATAGAAACGATATATAGTAAAAAGCCAAAAATAAAGGTGGTTATGCTATCCTCTTATGATATGCCAGTTTATAGACAGGAGGCACTTAAAAAAGGCGCCGTAAGTTATATTGATAAGTCTGCTTCTGCTGACGAGTTGGTAAAAAAACTCACAGCTATTAGTAAAGGTCACAAGTCCACTACGCCCCCTTTATTAGATCCCCTGACAGATCGTGAAGCGGAAATTATTAAGGCGATTGGAACAGGGAAAACAAAGCATGAAATAGCGCAAGAACTGTATATCAGTGAACGGACACTTTACAACCATATCCAAAGCATCTATGATAAGCTGGGGGCTAAAAATGCTATCGAAGCCTATAACAAGGCTATTGCACTTGGATATATCACACCCTTAATATGAGTTTAGGCAATAAGAGGGACAGATATATCAGAACACAAGTGACAAGTATGCACATTATGTAAGCAGATAGCAAAAACAAGTATCATTGAACGACTTCATCAAAACAATAAAGAAAAGCCGGGAGCAAAATTAAGTCTGCTTCCAGCTTTTTTGTATTTGTTATTGTATGTGGTTGACTAAGGAATATTGTTTAAGCGTGAGTTTGTGATATTGGGTGTGGTATCTTTAACTATGGGAAACTCCACATTCCCACTTAGAAATCGTTTTATCACTAATTCCTAATTTCTCAGATAACTGCTTCTGGGTATAACCCTTTCTTTTTCTTTCTTCTGCAATAAATTTTCCAATTATTATCTGATCCATCTGCTTTCCTCCTTTCTGCTTTGATTATCTGGTAATTTCATTTTTAAGTACACCCACGGGACGTAGAAAATGGTGAATTTATGCGGATTCCACGCTCCGTAGATACTGTTTTAAGAAAACTTTAACTTACTTTTGAAAAAAAAATGGAAGCTTCCACTCCTACCGTATTTCAAGATGTACCTTCGTTCCCACTCCAATCTCCGACTCAATCGTGATTTCATGGGACAGCTTACGCATAATTTTCCGGCAGAGATACAGTCCGATGCCGGTAGAACGCTTGTCGGCATGTCCATTGTATCCGGTATAACCCTTTTCAAAGATTCGTGGCAAATCCTCCGGCGCAATTCCAATCCCGGTATCTTCGATGATAAGTTCTTTTACTTCTTTCTTCTCGCCTGTCACAGCTATTTTCTGGTAAATGGAAATCGTTCCACCGGCAGTATATTTGATTGCATTGGATAAAACCTGTTCTATGACAAACTCCAGCCATTTTTCATCAGTAAGCACCTGTGCATCAATCGGACTTAATTCCAATTTAATCTTCTTTCGCACAAATAACCTTGCATACTTATGAATTGCCTCCCGTACTACTTTATCCAGCGCAACTTCCCCGATTACAAAATCTGTGGTTTTCGCTGATATTCTGGTAAACTGCAATGCCATTTCCACATACTGCTCAATGGAGAAAAGCTCTTCCCACATTTCCTGGCTCCGCTCATCCTCTTCCTCTGCCAGCAGCAGGCGCAGTGCCGCAATCGGCGTCTTAATCTGGTGCACCCACATGGTAAAATATTCTGCCTGCTCCACCTGCCCGTTTTCCAGCTCATTAATCTGCTGCTGCAGGGTGATATATAACGAGCGAAGCAATTCCTGATAATCCGTTTCCATCTGTCCCCGTGGCAATGACAGCTTATCCATTGTCACTGCAATTTCAGAAGTCTGCTTTTCCAGTTTCTTATGATGCAGATAACGCCTTGTAAAGTCTATCATTACTACCAGTAAATACAGAAAGAAGCACAAAAATGCTGCATATCCCCATTGTGCCAGCGGCACCTGCTCAAATCCGATTACAAAGCACAGGATTCCAAAGCAGGCAAGCACTAACAACAGCCATTTCAGATTTTCCTTCAGATAATTTTTGATAAATTTCATTTCAGCCGGTACCCGATTCCCTTCTTCGTAAGAATAAAATCCTCCAGACCTGCATCCGCAAGTTTCCTTCTAAGGCGGTTTACATTTACGGAAAGTGTATTCTCATCCACAAAACAGTCGCTCTCCCAGAGCTTTGTCATCAGCGTATCCCTTGAGACTACCTTTTCCTTATTTTCCATCAGTGTCCTTAGAATCCGCAGTTCATTTCTGGTAAGTTCCACTTTCTTATCCTGATAGGTAAGGGCTGCTTCCGCCACCTGAAGCATCACTCCGTGATAGGTCAGCATTTCTCCGGTCTCCGTAAAATCATAGGTGCGTCGCAGCATTGCCTGTACTTTTACCGTAAGAACACTTAGGTCAAAAGGCTTTGCAATAAAATCATCCGCTCCCATATTCACTGCCATGACAATATTCATATTGTCCGCAGCCGATGAGAGAAAAATAATCGGCACCTTGGAAATTTTGCGGATTTCACTGCACCAGTAATAGCCATTGTAGAAAGGCAGACCGATGTCCATCAATACCAGTTGCGGTGCAAACTCCGCAAATTCTTTTGTAACTGCTGAAAAATCTTTTGTGCACTGCACTTCATATTCCCAGTTTTCTAAATGTTTTTTAATACTTCTGGCTATAATTACATCATCTTCCACAAGATAAATCCGGTACATCTTCCCCCTGCCTTTCCGTTTTTCCCATACCCTTCACTTTCTCTATGTTTTTCACTCTTTAATCCGGTGTTTCATAATACGGAAAAAGATTTTTATCCTTGTCTTTTTCTTTTTCAAACATGTTGTTGTATTGCAGGATATTATACTGATTCAGAAGGTCTGCATCTTCCCCCTGTGCCTCAGAATAATGAAAGAATTCACCCTGGCTCTTCGAATAAAATGCTCTGGAATTCATTGCCGGTATCTCTTCCTGTAAGTCTGCTAAGAACTGGTTATATGCCGGCAGTTCAATACCCGCCTGCTGCAGTGTCATTGTAGATAAGTAATTCAGGCTGGTCAGTTCCACATCGTTACTTTCACTGTCATAATTCGTCCATACAAAAAATGGTACTGTAAATAATTCCTGCAGTTCATCCAGGGTAAGACCGGATAATCCTTTGCCATTCATGGACTGATAGAAATTATTATTCAGGCTCGGCTGATGGTCTCCGAAAAATACGATTTCGACCTTGTCATCCACATTTTCAAAATAAGTAATCAGATTTTCCAGTGCCTTATCGCTCTCATGAATCAGGCTTAAATACTGATTTACATCACTATAATAATGATTCTTAAGATTTATCGTATTCTGGAAATTATCATAATAATCGGTATAGCCACCGTGATTCTGCATGGTAACACCTAAGATAAATAATTTTTCATCAGAAGTCTTTGCCTCATACTGGTCAATGATTTTATTGTATAATTCCTGGTCCGTAATATATTCCCGCATGATATTGGTCTGGTCAAAATCATCGATAAAGAGACTATCATCAAAGCCCAACAGCGGATAAACCTTGCTTCTGCTCCAGCCGGACGCATAGTAAGGATGCATGGAAATGCAGGAATATCCCCGCTCCTTTAAGGTACTCACCAGGGAATACGGTTTCTTTGACATATACTGCTGATAAGGCACGGAGCCGCTTGGCAGGAATGCCATGGAATTTCCCGTCAGAAATTCCCACTCGGAATCCGGTGTCTTTGCACCAAAGACAGAAGACAGTGCATATCCCTTAATGACATTGGTGTCCATAGAATCGAAAAATGGTGTTACCTCTTCCGTTGTCTCAAATCCATAATGGGAAATCACACTCAAATCCGCAAAGGACTCATTCATAATAACTATAATGGTCGGGTCATCTTCCGAGCCTTTATTCTCCAGTGCCGGATATTCTTTGGAAATTTCTTCCACCACATCTTTTGAGTATCCATCCGGCTCCGCCACAAAGGAATCCCGGATGCTGAGTACAAAATTTAAGATATAGCCGTTGCGGTAAGTTCCTTTCTGTTCCCAGGATTCCATTACCGTATCTTCTGAGGCAATTCCCACATAAATTCCCATTACCAGTGCTGCCGCAAAGGCACTGATCCGGAGCATCCATTTCTTTTTAAATTCAAAATTCAGCTTTCTTATAAAGGCAACATATATCATGCTAAAAAGTATGACATAGACCGCCCGGTCTTCCAATACAAATTTATAATTTGCCGCTACGGAAAGTCCGGTGGATGCCGCTTTCAAATCTCCGAAAGAAAATTCATTTCCACGGAACTGATAGACAAAGTAATTGATTCCTGCAAGGCTTAAAAGGAAAATATGTCCTATCATGCAGGCAATCTTCGGCTTTGCTGTAATCACTAACAGGGCAAGATAAAAGACCATGCAGCAGAGCACATTCCATCGGGTGTGATTCACACTGATTTTCTCCCGCAGCTCTGCATCCAGCAAAAGATACTGCACCATATGCTCTGTCATGATGGCACTTAAGAAAATTTCAAGTGCAGCCCAGATAGGATTGGCTTTCTCCGGCAATGTAATCCTAAGATTTTTGATGCCAAAATAAATCAGCCCTGCGGCAGCTGCCACCAGAACATTTACCCCACCATAGAGACAAAAGCCCAACATCACTGCAAAAGCAATGAGTCCGGCTCTTATATTTGTTTTCTTATAATCCAGTTCGATAAGTCTAGCTGAATGTTTTTTATTCTGTTCTATTTTATTTCTTTCTGCTTTATTCTCATTCATTTCTTACAATCCTGCCGTCTTCTTCTGTGACAGAACTTCTGTCCACCCGCTACTATAACGCAGGTCTTTTTTGTTTGCAAGCCTCTTCACAAAATCTTAAAGAAATCTATGCGACTGCAATCGGTCCCATTCCCATTGCCCAGCAGATGATATACAAAATCAGAAGGTGCGCCGGATAGAAAATGTAGAAAAAGTATTTCAAAGAAAGTCCACGTTTTCCATTATAAAACGCAATCGGAATGAATGCCAGCGGTGCAGTAAGCTCCCAGGAAAATCCGATACATCCTGCAAGCAGCTGGTAGGATTTTTTCTTACGGAATACATAGAGTAATACGATGCAGGCAACGCCAATTCCGGCATAGTCGGTATTTAAAAATTCTGCCGCAAGGATTCCTGCTGCAAGAATTCCCGCATCAAAAATAACTTTCTTAAACTTCGCAAACCGTTCCTGATTCTCCACTGCCTGAAATCCCCACATAACCATCAGTCCGATAAACAGTGTAAAAAATACATTCTGATAACCGAATTCCAATATTTTTCCATTGAATAATAAGTCAAATGGAATTTCAGATACCAGGCAGAAGGAAAGCAGACGAAGTGCATATTTCTTCACATCATGTGTATGTTCAAAACCTTCGATTAAAAGAAAACAGAAAATCGGAAATGCCAGTCTTCCGACAAAACGCATCATCTGATATGTAATCACCAGGGTACTGTTGGCATCAATCCATGCATTCAGATCTGCCGCCTCATTCATACCACGGACTACCAGCAATCTGCCAAGAACTCCGGCTCCGATATGGTCAATTAACATCGTTATAATCGCAATGATTTTCAGTGTGCTGCCACTGATTCCTTTTCTTTCTTTCATCTTAATTCCTTCTCTTTCCCTTACTGCTGTGCCTTATCTGCCTTGCGTTTTGCAATCCGTCGGTCAATACGCTTATGCAGTAATACCACCACACCACCGATAACAAATGGAAGTACGAATGTTGCAAAACGGTATAACAGTGCCGCAGAACCGGCTTCTCCGGTTCCTACCAATACTGTAAACAATGCGGTAAATACAAACTCTGAGGAACCGATTCCTGCCGGAGACGGAATGACTGCTGCCAGCATAAAAGCAAGGGAAGTAACTGCCCAGGACTGTAACAGTGTCAATCCATATTCCCGATATAAAATCACGAATGGTATGCCATAGCAGAATGCAAATTTCAACAGATTCTTAGCTACAATGGATGCGATTAGTTTTCCCTTGGTCAGAAGCATGCCTGCTGCATCCTCTAAGATGCCACACTGTTCCCGTAACATGGCTGTCTGCGCATCGAATTTTCCTTTGCGGTTCAGCTTGTCCACCAGGAAAAGTAAAATTCCATGGAACTTCTTTGAACAGCAGAATAAAAGTAATGCAGTTGCTATCACTGCCGTCAACACATATCCTGCAATCAGAAGATTAAAATATTCGGAATAATGTTCCTTCATAAATCCGAAATTTAACAGGAAGAAAATAATGGAAAAGATTGCAATCGTTACTTTATGAATCGCATACTCTACCATATACATTCCGGTTCCCTGAAAAACCGGAATTCCTTTTTCATTGAAATAATATACCGCTGCCACACCGGCACCACTGCCTAAGGTTGCCACACGGTAAAATGAGCAATAAAAGGCGCTCTCTACACCCATCCGGTATGTAAACTGTGGATTATACTGCTTTGCGAAGGAATAATTAATCCATCCTTCTACCACATTATACATAACACCGGCACCGCAGATGGTAATGACCACCCAAGGTGCAGTTGTAGAAAGCTCCTTTAAAATTGGTCCGGCTGAATCCCGGAACGTATAAATGATAATTGCTACGATGGCAATTACAAAAACCAGTTTCAGTATTTGCTTTGTCCGCTTATTAATAAAACCTCACTCCCAGTTCTCTTTTTCCTCTGCTGCCTGTCTATTTTACCACGTATCTCCATGGATTATTCGTCACACACAGGATTATATCAAATATCCATTTTTTGTCAAACTTCTGTATTATATTTCCTGGCAAAAAGTGCTATACTTTAATTATCTATATATAAGCGATTGCAACGAAAGAAATTCTAAATGGTGAGTTTTTGATATTCAAAAGATATCTTTTTCTTTGATATGAAATGCCTGCAGTTCTTAGTGCATGTTTTTCTTGATTGTAAACTGTCTTTCCGCCTGCTTTGACGGAAGTACCGCACGGTCCGCCGGATGCGGATGCGACATAAAGCCTGCAAGGGGCACTGGGAATTTCGATTTACATTTCATTCGTTCTGGCAACCGGCGCAAATTCACATCCATGTTCAGATGCGCCTCGCTGGCACGTCCTGTGCCAGCGTTGCCGGATGCCAGACGAAATTCCGGGTGCCCCTAACAGCCCTTATCATGCATCCGCATTTCGGCGAACCGTGCAGTACTTTTGTCAAACATTGGAAAGACGGTTTTTATCACAGGAAGAAAAACATGCACTTTAGAACTGCGGTATTTTATAGCCGAAAAAGATACTTTTAAATAGCAAAAAACTCACCCTTTAAAATTTGCTGCAATCACTTAAAATATAATTAGTTGAAAGGATTGTTGTTATGCCAGGATTTACCACCCACTATTTATTTGGACTGAATTCTTTTCGTGAATTAGAGGAACCGGATCTTGTTTCCTGCATCCGTAAATTTCCGCATGCATTCTGTATGGGCTTACAGGGACCGGATATTTTCTTTTATTACCTGCCGTCCTACCTCCGCTCTTCCGGAAATATCGGGCAGTTGGCACACCACAAAAATACCGGTGTTTTTCTTACCCAGCTTTTAAAAAGTAAGGACATGTTCTTGGAAGAGACGGAGCAGCAGATTGCCATTTCCTATATCTGCGGCTTTCTTGGACATTATGTCTTAGATACTACCTGTCATCCATATATCTTTGCCAAGTCACACTATGGCACTTATGATAAGGGTTATTTTGGTCATCATGTATATCTGGAAACAGATATTGATGCAGAGCTTCTTACTTATTATAAAAACTGTGCGCCATCTGAATTCAACCAGAGTGCCACCCTGCACATCAGCCGGAAGGAACGGCACATTATTGCTTCTTTATTATTAAAGGCTTACAGCTCCACATATAAAGAGTACCGCTTTACTTACCGCTCCATGCAGGCTGCCTTAGAAGCTGTGCAACTTAATACCGCATGGATTCGTGACCCGCAGGGCAAGAAAAAAGTCCTTGCCCGTAAAATCGAGGCAAAGACTTTAGGTTATGCATGTATTTCTCCGTTGATTCCAAGTGACTACTTTACTTTTACGGTAGACCCGCTGAATCTTCGTCATTTCCGTTGGCGGAATCCATGGAACAAAGAAGATGTCTCCCATGAGTCCTTCTTTGACCTTCTGGATACTGCGGGAACCCGGTATCAGTCCATCTTAAATAAAACTGCAAGACTGTTTACGCTTCCAATTGGAACGCCGGTTTACCGGGAACAGTTAGATGCACTTTCCTTAGAGCTAGGAAACAACTCTTATGATTCCGGACTTCCATTAGAGAAAAATTCCTGAATCTGACCACAGATAATCTCCATGAGGCGGGTGCGGGCTTCCACACTCGCCCATGCAATATGCGGCGTAATCAGTAATTTCTCACTGTCTTTGATTCTGCGCAGCGGATTTTCCGGACTCATCGGTTCTACCCGGAGGACATCCAGTCCTGCTGCCGCAATCTCACCCTGTTCCAAGGCTTCTGCCAAATCCTCTTCTACCACAATCGGTCCTCTTCCAAGGTTTAAGAAAATAGCCGTTTTCTTCATCTGATGAAAAGCTTCTTTATTCATCAAATCCAACGTGTTTTCATCCAACGGTGCATGAACGGATACAATATCCGATTCCTTTAACAGTTCTTCGAAGCTGACACGCTCATAGCCCGGCTGGCTGTTCCGTCCGGAAGTGGAATAGTAAATGACACGACAGCCAAAGGCTTTTGCAATATCTGCAACTCTTCTTCCGATATTTCCAAGTCCGATAATGCCCCAGGTCATTTTTGCCAGCTCTCCGAAATGTTTATCAAAGTGGGTAAACATTTTATCTCCGATATATTTTTCATCTTTTACATAACGGTCATAATAAGGCAGTTTTTCCAGTAAATAAAACAGCATGGCAAAGGTATGCTGTGCCACCGATTCCGTGGAATATCCCGCTACGTTGTGCCATGTAATACCACGTTTTTCAAGGTATGCCTTATCGAGATTATTCGTTCCGGTTGCCGTCACACACACAAGCTTTAAGTGGCTTGCATTTCCAATGGTCTTTTCGTTAACTTCTACTTTATTTAGTACCAGCACATCTGCATCCACGCTTCGTACTGCCGCTTCCTCTGCTGT
The DNA here is from genome assembly GCF_003479505.1 of Roseburia sp. AF15-21. Taxonomy (NCBI): domain Bacteria; kingdom Bacillati; phylum Bacillota; class Clostridia; order Lachnospirales; family Lachnospiraceae; genus Roseburia; species Roseburia sp. AF15-21. The sequence goes on from NZ_QUHG01000015.1 coordinate 13,014, forward strand.
CGAGAAATCATATTTTATAACTTCTCCCAATGCATCATATGTGGATAAATCAATATCCTCTCCAATTGATTTTGCATCTAAAAAAACGATTTTCATTCTATCTCTTCCTCCTGCAATGCTGCCGCAATTTCATTCATTTTCTTCTTGTCCAGCCGGTAAAATTTCAACGCAATCAAAGAACTTACCCAGCCGATAATCGGTGTTCCGCAAAATAGGAATATGGTTGTATAACGCAATACCGGTGTCAAGGCATCACCAATCTGTGGAAATGTTTTATTATATCCAATCAGTAACATTACCAGTCCTACAAATGCCGTTCCCAGTGCCGCAAAAATTTTATCTACAAAGGAAAACAGTGCTCCCATCAGTCCCGGTACAAATTTACCGCTGCGGTACTGCTCATAATCGGAGCAGTCTGCAATCATCGGCACCACCATATTATTTGTAATGGACTTACAGCCATTTAACAATACAAAGAATAACATAAACCAGAAGGAAATGGCATTAAAATGTTTGAGATTAAAAGTAACCGTATTGATATTGTCCTGCATCAATACCACAATCAATAGTAACTGGAAGAAAATGCCAAGTCCCGTAAATAATACCAGCGCCTTCTTCTGTCCCATCCGCTGTGCTGCCCGGATGCCAACGGTCACTACCAAAAGCGTTGGCAATGCTGCCACCACACCAATCCATCCGGCAATTCCATAATTTTCCATCATGATGCCATAAAGCATAACGCCTACTGTTGTATGGCTGTATACCGTTGCCGCAAACCGGTTGGTGCAGGCTGCCATAATCAGCATACGGATTGGCTTGTTCTGTTTTAAAATCAAGAAAAAATCCCACACCTTAATCTTCTGTGTCTGCTGATGTTCATAGCGTCCCGGCTGGTCTTTCTTCCAGATTCCGATTACCGCCAAAAGTGTTGCCAGTGCCGACAATACCACAACCCAGAATACATACTCCACATACAGCTCTTCGTTGGTAAATCCACCGTATTTCGGCACCAGATAATTGGCTACAAACAAGGCACTGCCGCCGTATGCCGCCATGATGAAAATGGAATCGAAATAAGTGGACAGTGGGCGTTTCTTCGGATTATTGGTAATAATCGTCTGCCCCGATTTGGCAACCACAGTCTGAAAGGTATATCCGATAATAAAAATTGCATAGATAATAATAAAATACGGAATCCGTACCCACTTTGAAATCAGATGTGTTGTCGCAAACAGGAGAACAGCACTGACTGCCATCAGTATATTTCCAGCCACCATAAAAGGACGGAATTTTCCAAACCGTCCTTTACTCTTATCCAACAGAAAACCAACCACAGGGTCAGTTACACCATCAAAAATATTCATTGCTGTTACCAGTGAAGAAATCAACACAACAGAAAAGCCAGCCATGGAATTGGCATAGTATGAGATATAGCCCATCAAAGCCAGATACAGATTTGCTGCTGTATTATTCATGGAAAAAAATGCAATCTGCCAGATTTTTGCATCATTATAATGAATTGTCTTTTCCTGCTCTATCTGTTCACTCATCATTCCTGCTTCTTACTTCTTTAAATAATTCTTTAATGCTACCATCTGTTCTTTGCCCTCAAGATAACCCTCTTCGTATAATTCTTCTAACCGCTTCGGGTCACTTTCGGTTCTGCCTACCCCATGGGTCGTATCCGGTGCAATTACAAAAACGCGTCCTTCTTTTTCCAACCGGAATAATTTTTGCATGGACTCATTATATTTTGCCGGACGCTCCTTCAAATCCTTTACGATATTCGGATAACGCCGATATAATGCAGAAGAAATCTTCGTTCCTCCATCCGTATGCTTCTCATAGCCACGCTCTCTTGTCAGTACGACAATTACTTTATCGCAGCCCTGCTCTAATGCCCTCTCAAACGGAACGGAGTCTGCCACGCCGCCATCCAGATAATAGCGTCTGCCTACCTGCACCGGCTTAAAAAATACCGGAAGTGCACAGCTTGCTTCGATAACTGCCATACTGGAGCTGTCCCTTGGCACCTCAAGATACTCCGCCTTACCGGAATGAATGTTCGTCACTGCTGCTTCCACCTGCCCCGGAAACGCAGCAAATGCATCATAATCAAAAGGCAGTAATTTATTTGGCACTTCATCAAAGACGTAATCCAGATTATAAAAGGTCTTGCGGTTCTTATCAAATAAGAACTTAAATCCCTGATAATTACCATCTGACATATATTTTCTTGCAAGCTCTAAGTTTCTGCCGTGCTGCTTTGACAAATAGGATAAGCCAAAGGCTATTCCTGCCGATACGCCGATAAAATAATCAGGCATTATATTTTCTTCAAGAAATGCGTCTGCCACTCCACAGGAAAAAATTGTCCTGCTGGCTCCGCCTTCAAATACCATTCCAAGTTTCATGTGCAACCGCCTGCCTTATCTTTTCTTACTCTACTGTGGTTTTACAATCAGTTTGACACCACTTACTGCCACAACTTCTGCAGTAGTATCTGCTTCTATGGTAACTGCATCGTCATTGCTTCTTGCCGTCCATTCCTGTCCGTTTAATACAGCTGTTCCTGTCTCTTCGATATTGTCAATCTTCATTGTTACACGTACGGTCTTTCCGATGGCATCCTCGTAATTCGTCCGGGTCTTATGCGGGTTTAAATATTTTACTGCCCATGGTCTTGTAAAGAATAACAATACAAAAGATACCACAAGGAATAAAATTACCTGCAGCCAGACTGGACCTCCTACTGCTGCCACAATCAGGGCTACCATGCTTCCGCCTGCAAACCAGATGGTTGTCAGTCCTACCGTAATAATCTCTATAATCAGTAATATTACAAAAAGTGCTAACCAGAAAATAATCATCTCCTGCTCCTCCCTTTTCTTCGTTTGCATCTATTATAGCAAAAAGTCATATATATAGGAAGTAGAACCTTCTCTTTTCCTTATGTCTTTTCCTAAGCTTTACAGATTCTTCTCAAGATTATAGCGTACACGTTTCAAAAGAGAATATAGTTCATCTGCTTCTTCTTTTGTCATTCCATCCACCAGGAGCTTCTCCATTTCAGAAAAGAAGTTCATCATTTTCAAATGCTGCTGTTCCCCCTTTTTCGTCAGAAGAATCTGCTTTAATCGTGCATCTTCTTTTAGTTCTTTTCTGGTAATCAGTTCCTTTTTCTCCATGGACTGCAGCATTTTGCTTGCCGTTGCCCTGGAAATTAAGAATTCCTGCTCAATGTCCTTCTGGCAGATGACCTTATCTTTATTACAATATAAAAAGCCCAGTGTCCGCCCCTGCATCGGTGCCACACCATCTCTCTGATCCGCACCATACCGGTCACAGTATGCTCCTATCATATTGTGTATGACCCGGATGTCATTTCCAAGTTTTCTCTCTTCGCACATTTCATAATCCTTCTTTTCTTTCCCAAAAAATTCATTGACATATAAAAAATATTGTTATATAACAATATCTGTTAGTATGCTAACATTTATGTTATAGCATACAATTTAGAAAAAAGGAAGTGAAATTTATGTTAAAGACTTTAGCTGCCCAGATTAAAGAATTTAAACGTGATTCCATCTTAACTCCTATCTTTATGATTCTTGAGGTTCTGATGGAAACTTTAATTCCTTTTCTGATGGCTTCCATCATTGATAATGGTGTCAACAAGGGTGACATCCATCACATCTATGTAGTCGGTGCCTGGATGGTCGTTGCTGCATGCTTCTCCCTGTTTGCCGGAATTATGGGTGGAAAATATGGTGCCCGGGCATCCACCGGATTTGCCCGTAACTTAAGGAAATCCATGTTTGAAAATATTCAGACCTTTTCCTTTGCTAACATTGATAAATACAGCACTGCAGGTCTTGTTACCCGTATGACTACTGACGTCACCAACCTGCAGAATGCTTACCAGATGATCCTCCGCATGTGTACGAGAGCACCGGCCAGTCTGATTTGTGCCATGGCAATGTCCTTCTTTATCAGTCCGAAGCTTGCCAGCGTTTATCTGATTGCCGTTATCCTCTTAGGTGGTGTGCTTGCTATCATCATCCGGTTTGCTACCAGATATTTTAATGAAGCTTTTCCAAAATATGATGACTTAAACGCAAGAGTCCAGGAAAATGTTTCCGCTATCCGTGTCGTAAAAGCTTATGTCCGTGAAGACCATGAAGCTTCTACTTTTAAGAAAGCCAGCGGAAATATTTACAAGCTCCTGGTAAAGGCTGAAAATGTTGTTGTTTTCAACGCTCCTGCCATGCAGTTTACGGTATATACCTGTATCCTTTTAATCAGCTGGCTTGGTGCAAAGATGATTGTAAACAGCAGCCTCACTACCGGTGAGCTGATGAGTCTCTTAACCTACTGTATGAATATTCTGATGAGCCTGATGATGCTCTCCATGGTATTTGTCATGATTACCATGAGTGTTGCCAGCGCCCGTCGTGTTTCTGAAGTATTAAACGAAAAGAGTAACTTAAATAACCCAAAGCATCCGGTTATGGAAGTAAAAGACGGAAGCATTACCTTCGACCATGTTACCTTCAGCTACAAAGAAGATGCGGCTGAGCCGGTTCTTTCCGATATCAATCTGTCTATTCATTCCGGTGAAACCATCGGTATCTTAGGCGGAACCGGAAGTTCCAAGTCCAGTCTGGTGAACTTAATCAGTCGTCTGTATGATGTAAATGAAGGCTCTGTCTCCGTTGGCGGCATTGATGTAAGAAAGTATGACCTTGATACCCTGCGTAACCAGGTTGCCGTTGTACTGCAGAAAAACGTGCTTTTCTCCGGTACAATTCTTGATAACCTGCGCTGGGGCGATAAAAATGCTACGGAAGAAGAATGTATCCGTGCCTGCAAATTAGCATGTGCCGATGATTTTATCAACACTTTTCCGGATAAATACAATACATACATCGAACAGGGGGGAACCAACGTATCCGGTGGTCAGAAGCAGCGTCTTTGTATTGCCCGTGCCCTCTTAAAGAAACCGAAGATTCTGATTCTGGATGACAGCACCAGTGCCGTAGATACCGCAACTGATGCCAAAATCCGCAAAGCCTTTGCCGAAGAGATTCCGGGTACAACCAAGCTGATTATTGCCCAGCGAATCTCCAGTGTCCAGAGTGCTGACCGCATTATTGTCTTAGATGAAGGTAAGATTAACGGCTTTGGAACCCATGAAGAATTATTAGCAAATAATGCCATCTACCGTGATGTCTATGAATCCCAGACCGGCGGCGGTGGTGACTTTGATGAGAATGGAGGTGCTCAGTAATGGCTGAAAAAAGGAAAGTAAAGAATCCGGGCAAATTATTCTGCCGTCTGATGGCTTACATTTTCCGGAAATACGGAATTGCCTGCTTCCTGGTACTTGTCTTTATTGTATTAAGTGTTCTTGCCAACACCCAGGGAACCATGTTTATGAAAACCCTGATTGACAGCTATATTATCCCGATTCTGAATTCACCGGATAAGGACTTTGCACCGCTGGCTGCTGCCATCCTTCGTGTTGCATGCTTTTACGGTGTGGGAGTTTTAAGTACCTTTGCTTATTCTAAGATTATGATTTATGTTACGCAGGGTACTTTAAATGATTTGCGAATCGATTTGTTTACCCATATGGAAACACTGCCAATTAAATACTTTGACACGCATGCCCACGGCGATATCATGTCTGTATACACCAATGACATTGATACCCTTCGTCAGATGATCAGCCAGAGTATTCCGCAGTTAATCAACAGTGTCATTACCATTGTCAGTGTACTGATTTACATGATTATCCTGAATATCCCACTGACTGTTCTTACTCTTGTAATGGTTGGTGTCATGCTCCTTGTCACGAAAAATCTAGCCGGGAAAAGTGGTAAATACTTTATCGCTCAGCAGCGTGACCTTGGTGCAACCAATGGTTTTATCGAAGAAATGATGGATGGTCAGAAGGTAATTAAAGTCTTCTGCCACGAAGAAGAAAGTATCGAAGCTTTTAACAAATTAAATGACCAGCTTTTCCGCAGTGCTGACAATGCCAACAAATTTGCCAATATCTTAATGCCGGCAAATGCCCAGATTGGTAACATCAGTTATGTACTCTGTGCCATGGTTGGTGGTGTCCTCGCCTTAAATGGCATCGGTGGATTTACACTGGGCGGACTGGCAAGTTTCTTAACCTTTAACAAAAGCTTTAATATGCCAATCAACCAGGTCAGCCAGCAGTTAAACAGTATTGTTATGGCTATGGCAGGTTCCAAGCGAATCTTCACCCTTTTGGATGAAACACCTGAAACAGATGAAGGTTATGTTACTCTTGTCAATGTAGAAAAAGACGGAGAAAAGCTTGTAGAGACCTCCAATACCCGAAGCGGACGCTGGGCCTGGAAACACCAGCATCAGGCAGACGGCTCCATTGACTATGTTGAGTTAAAGGGTGATGTGGTCTTTGATGATGTAGACTTTGGATATAATGATGATAAGATTGTCTTACACAATGTAAAATTATTTGCTACTCCCGGTCAGAAAATTGCTTTTGTCGGCTCTACCGGTGCCGGTAAGACTACCATTACGAACCTGATTAACCGTTTCTATGATATTCAGGATGGTAAAATCCGTTACGACGGTATCAATGTCAACAAGATTAAGAAAGCTGACTTAAGACATTCCCTTGGTATCGTATTGCAGGATACCCACCTCTTTACCGCCAGCGTAATGGAAAATATCCGCTACGGTAAACTGGATGCTACCGATGAAGAAGTTATCGCTGCTGCAAAGCTTGCCAATGCAGATTCCTTTATCCGTCATCTTCCGGATGGTTACAATACCATGCTGACCGGTGATGGTGCCAACTTAAGCCAGGGACAGCGGCAGTTACTTGCCATCGCCCGTGCAGCTGTTGCCAATCCTCCGGTACTGATTCTTGACGAAGCAACCAGCTCCATCGATACCAGAACCGAGCGTATCGTTCAGGATGGTATGGATAAACTGATGGCAGGCAGAACAACCTTTGTCATTGCCCACCGTCTCTCCACTGTTAAGAACAGTGACTGTATCATGGTATTAGAGCAGGGCCGCATTATTGAACGGGGCAGCCACGACGAACTAATTGCCCAGAAGGGTAAATATTATCAGTTGTATACCGGACTGCACGGATAAACTTTCTACATGCAGGTTCTGTCATAGACCGTGCTTTATAGCTTCTTAGTAACGTAAAAGACACGAAGTATGTTTCAACCAACCATTGTTTGTCTGAACATACCTCGTGTCTTCTTTCGTATTCTATGCAATGTCTGCTATGCAAATGGTTTTGCCACAAATTTTCCTTTACAATACCTGGCAAGAATATTCCGGTCATTGCCATCATAGATATACTGCTCTAATTTTTCAAATGGCGTACGTGGCAGCAGACCATCCATTTCATCGGTTTCAATGACCAGTGCATCAAAATCATAGCCTTCTTCAAAGCTTCCGACTTTACCGAAAAAGCTTCCGCTCTGCTTGGTTGCAAGATACAGTGCTTCCGGAAGCTGCAGTGCTTTCTCCTCCGGATGGGAAAGCCAGTTCACTTTCGAAAGCTCTATGGAAGCTGCTACGTGGCGGTTCATATCAGGTGTGTGGCTTCCTGCAATATCACTGGCAATACAGCATCTAAGTCCTCTTTCCAAATTCTTCCGTAACGGCATCACGCCGCTGGACAGGTCTGCGTTGGACTGGGCACAATGGGCAAGCATCACGCCTTTTTCCTTTAAAAAATCTTTTTCTTTATCGGAAAGCCAGATAGCATGTGCCATAATCGTGCGGTTACTCCGCATCAGTCCGTAAGCTTCATATACTCTGGTATAATCTTCTATGGAAGGATGCAGTTCCTTTACCCAGGCAATTTCACTCCGGTTTTCAGATAAATGGGACTGCACCGGAAGATTATATTTCTCACCTAAATCTCCCAAGCCCTGCATTAGTTTTTCTGTTGTGGCAGGAACAAAACGCGGTGTTAATATATAACTGAATTCTTTTAATTCCTCTCTGCTTCGGATAATCAACTCTTCCGTATCTGCTAAGGACTGCTCTGTATCCTCGATTAAAATGTCCGGCAAGTTGCGGTCCATATTTACTTTTCCGATATAACCGGATAAACCGGACTGTTCTGCCAGCTCCATGAATCTCCAGGTTGCATCCTTATGTAAGGTTGCAAATGCGGAAAAACGCATGGTTCCCACTGCCCACAGGCGGTTCAAAAAGAGCTTATATGCCTTTTCTGCAAATGCCACATCCTTATATTTTGCTTCTACCGGAAATGTATAAGTTTCCAGCCACGGAAGCAGTTCTTTATCAAATCCCACGCCCCGGTTGATTAGCTGTGGGGCATGGATATGTACATCATTAAATGCCGGAATGATAATGGCTTCTCCATAATCAATTACTTTTTCCTGACGGTATTCTTCCGGCAGCGTATCATAAAAGGCTTTTACTTTGCCATTTTCAATAAGAAGATACGCCTGCTCTTTTACCACCATTTCATCGATGGATGGTGTATACAAAAAGTTCCCCTTGATTATCATTGTGCAACAACTCCTTCACTCTTCTTTACCTTCTCAGCACTCTCTTCCGGCAGAACCAGATTCAAAATGACTGCGGTAATACCACCAACTGCTGTACCACTGCTTAAGAAGTACTGGACGGTAGATGGGAACATTGCCATTACATCAGAAGAAATAACCATGCTGGAAACGGTAAATACAACGGATAATCCAATGACGAGGATTTTTTTCTGTGTCATCTTTTCACGGCTGACAATTTTTAAACCATTTGCAATCAGAATCTGACAGATAACAATAAAGATACCACTGATAACGCAACCCGGTACGGATGCAATGATTGCCATTAACTTCGGGCAAAAGCCCATAATTGCAAGAATCACACCTGCTGTCATTACTACGACACGGCTGCCGATTTTTGTAATTGAAATAACACCTGCATTAGATGAATATCCGGTTAATGGAGTTCCTCCGAAAACGGAACCAACGAGGCATCCTAAACCTTCGCCGATAACTGCACGATTCAGTCGTTCATCGGTTAATGGTTCTCCGGTTACATCACTGACGGTAATCCATACGCCTGTTGTTTCTATTAATACGATAAAGTAAATGAATGTCATTAAAATACATGGAGATAATTCAAATTTCGGTAATCCAAAATGGAATATGTTTGGTACCTGGAACCATGCTGCTTCTTTTACTGCGGAGAAATCCAATGTTCCCATAAATCCAGCTACGATACAGCCTACAATCAACGCACCTATTACAGAAAAGAGACTTAAAAATTTATGTCTGTAATTTGTTTTGTAAGAGATTACATTTACAATAATTAATGTAAGCATTGCTGCAAGACCCGGAACCATATTGTTCATCAGTCCGCCATCGCTGCTGATTACACCGCTGGCTGCGGTAGAGGTTAAAGAAATACCTACTATCATAATAACCAGTCCACCGATATAAGCCGGCACACATTTATTTACGATTTTGGAAAATATCTTTGTTACACCTAGGAGACAGAGAATGATCGCTCCCGGAATCAGGCTTCCGATTAAGGTCGGCATTCCGTTGGTGGAACCGATTGCTGCAAGTGCGCTTAAGGCAACAAAGCTTGCGCCCTGTACCACCGGAAGTTTTATTCCGATTCCTGTCTGGATAATGGTTGCAATACCACAGGTAAAGAAACACATCTGAATCAGGTAACTGGTGTCTGCTCCAGATAACCCAAGCATGGCTGCAAGAAGGATTGGAAATACATACAAATCCATGGATAAAATATGCTGGAATGCAAGCAGAATTGCTTTTCCCGGCTTTACTTTTTCATTTACTCCCACAATTAAATTTGAGTTCTGGCTCATAACAATTCCTCCTGTCTTTGGCTATTAAACTACGAGAAACACGCTTTACGCGTTTCTCGAGTTATCGCGGTGCTCGCCAAATCTGCATGCAAGCATGCGATTTTTCTCGCTACTCGCGGAAAAAGGCGCCGCTCCTATTCGGAGACAGCGCCTTTGCCATCAATAATCATATTATTCTGTTCCATACTAGTATAAAAGAAATAAAAAAGAAAGAATACCCCATCACTTTGTTGAGAAGGAAAGTGATAAAGCTTCTTTCTTTAAGTTGTGAACATAATAGCACCGGAGTTTTTACTTGTCAAGGGCAAATTTTATTTTCTTGCATCTAAAATATATTTTCAATGCGTTACTCCCACATCTATACCCACTGCCTATTTTCGAATGAATTTATCATCCTGCGTGGTTTCATCGTCCGATACGTAACGTTCTACTCTCATGTGAAGGTCGTATTTATCCCTCAATGCCGCAATGGTCTGCATCATCGGAGAAGCATGATGCACATCTAATGCCTGCTGGTTCTCCCAACTGTCTATTAAAAGCACCGTTTTCTCATCCTGCATCGGTATAAAATATTCATACCTTAAATTGCCCTCTTCCCGGCGGATTGCATCTGCCGTTCCGCTGCTTTCCATCTCCCGGGCAAACTTTAATGCATTTCCATTTTCACCGGTGTAATAAAGATTTACTGTTATACTCATATGCGTCTCCCTCCTGATAATATTTTTATTTTATAAATGTAATATTGCAGTTATCAAAATTCTAGTTATAAAGTCTCTAAGAAATGAATCATCAGTTTCTTTAATCCCTGTTGCTCTGTTGCAAGTATTACATTCATCAGATTTGCTTCTAACATTCGTTTCATTTTCTTCTTTAATTTCATATGCGTCACTCCTTTTTTAACGGAGCCCGGAATTTATTTTCCGGGCTCCAACATGCTATAAATGCAAGGGACATATGGCGATGTCTTCCTTACAGTCCAAGGATAACATGTTTTCTGTTCTCTGCAACAAGTGTGACGGATTTTGAATGATCGTTTCAAAAGAATCGGCTCTTATGAATAAAATCTTGAAATTTTGTTTCATTTTATTGCTATGATTTTTCTGTATCACACAGGTTCTTTGCACCAATCTCATAATATTGCTTGCTCAGTTTTATATTTTCATCATAACCGGCAGAAAATTCCATTGCAAACATAACATCCAGAAGGTATTTTGTTGCTGCGGAAAATGCCACTGTCCACAGCCCTTCCATCCGGATACTTCCACACTCTGTCAGTGTTCTTGGTGTCAGCAGAACCTCATCCACATATGCTTTCATCCTGCTTTTGCCCTGTGATGTAATCAGAATGGTTTTTGCTTTTGCCCGATGTAAATCCCTTACCAGTTCCACCAGCTTCTTATTATTTCCGGTATGACTAATCATGATGGACAGATGATTTTCATTATTCTGCAATGCCATCATCCTTTGTATATTATCTTCCGCATAAGTATTTGCCACCTTATCGCAATGGAAGAACTGACTGCAGCCGTAGCGTGCCAGATGTATATTCATATCAAAGGCATAGAAATCAATGTACTTGGCCTCATGCACCATTTTTCCCACCCGCGCCAGCTGATCAATCGTAAGAAGACGCTTTGTCTTTTCAACGGCAAGGGTGTCAATGTCCGCAATCTTATTCATAATGGTCATGGCATTTTCCTGCTGCTGTATTACAAAATGCTCTGTGGTCGTCTCCTGTCCACCCTCCGTACTCTGCAATTCACTTAGGAAACGCAGCCGGAATTCTCCATAATCCTGACAGCCGATTTTCCGGCAAAAGCGGCTTACAGCTGCAGTACTGCTATAAGAAACTTCCCCTAACTGCTTTGCTGTCATGGAAATGACAGCCTCCGGATGTTCCATCAGATAATCACGAATATTTCTTTCCCGTTCCGTCAAGTCCTTCCGCTCCTGCATCTGTCGGATAATTTCCATTTGCCATTCTCCTTTTTACGCATTGAATTCATCTAAAATTGCATACAATTCTTCAGCACTAGCTGCCAGATGTGTTGCTCCATGCTCCTTTAAAAATGGAACATCCCGGAATCCCCAGGTCACACTGATGCATGGCATACCGGAATTTGCTGCTGTTGCAATGTCCACATCAGAATCGCCTACATAGACCGCTTCTTCACTGCTGCTTCCAAGCTCCTTTAACGCCTGCATAACAGTGTCAGGCGCGGGTTTCTTACGAATGCCATCTTTTTCTCCAATGGCAACTTCAATCTTTCCTTTAAAATAAATCTGCTGTAATTCCTTTACTGCAAAATCTGCTTTATTTGAAACAATTGCAAGGCGATAGCCCTGTCCCTTTAAGGAAGTAATTATTTCTTCCACGCCCGGATAAAGACAGGTGGTATCATTACAATGCTCACCATAATATTCTTTAAAAGCTGCAAATACATGCTCAAATTCCGGATTTTCCTCTCCGCCCTCTAACGCACGCTCAATCAGCTTGCGGATGCCATTTCCGACAAATTTCCGGACATCCTCCATACTGTGCTGTGGCTGTCCATATTTTTCCAATGCATAATTGGTTGCATCAGTCAAATCCTTTAATGTGTTTAATAAGGTTCCATCCAAGTCAAAGATAACAGTGTTATATTTTTTCATCCTTCTTCTGCCTTTCTGTCACTTCCCCCGCCCCATAATTAGCAGACAGCAAATGTGAATCATGCGCTGACATTGCTCATGAGAAGCTGTCCTCTTGTAGCCATATAATTTCTGCCGCATTTTCTTTCTCAGACTCCGTGCACACGCAGATGTGGTAATCCGGTATCTCATCATGCTCTGCGAAGTTTACCGGCTGCAGGATGCCTTCCCGGTAAAGTGCTATGCCATCTTTCTTCGGATAAGATGCGATGCCATTCTCCCTCCGGTGAACTGCAATGTTCTTTAATGGAAAGGTAATTCCTTCGCCACTCCATTTTACATAGCTTTCCTTGGCTGTCCAGAGACGTACAAATGCCATTTCTTTATCCGGCTGGCTCTGTATCCATGCCTGCTCGTCCTTTGTGCAGCACTTGTCCAAAAGCGTCTGCTTTAATGCTCTCCGGTGTTCGATGTCAATTCCAACCGGTGCATCAGAAAATACCGCCACTGCATAGTTTCCTGTGTGAGACAGATTAAAATGCAGTCCCTCACAGCCTGCCACCTGCGGCTTGCCATGGGTTCCCATTATAAGCTGACAGGCATCTAAATCTATACCATTTTCCCGTAGCCCATAGGAAAGCAGGATGCCTGCAGCAAGACTCCGCAGTCTGTCCTCTTCTTTTTTTATTTTATTTACCTTCTCCCAACGTGTGGGAAGCAATTTTATTTGTTCTTTATATTCCGGATGTTCTTTTAACAGCCGGATATCTATTCCATATATGCTCCACATATTCACATCATAGCACAAATACAAAAAGTTCTCCACATTCTGTTATAAAAAAAGGATGTGCCTTGGCACATTATCGCGCCTGCGGCGGTCGCTTGCGACATCTACAATATACGCCGCAGTGCGCATCCTCGCGGAGCATTTTTTACTTTACAGGAAAGCAATTTCCTGTAAAGTAAAAAATCCCCGGGCAAAATACTTCTCTTCCCATAAGAAGCATTTTGCCGGGGGATCACTTTTAAACTATGTAATTAGTCCTGATTGATAGTCTCATTTAAGATTCCAGTAATCTCTTTCATGGACTTTTCAAACTCTTCATCATTGTTGTTATTGAAAATCAGTAAATCATCTTTTACATTCGGATCATGCAGATCTTCCGGAATCTCAAAGTTACAGGATGCAATATATTCATCCCAGTGCTCTAACTTCCAATCATCACGGTCAGATGCTCTGGTAATCATTCTCTCATGAACGATTTCCGGATCTGTCTGTACCCAGATTGTTACTAATGTAGCATCTTTCTTTGCCAGCTGGGCTTTCAGACCTTTGATATATTCCATATCACGGATTTCTCTTGTAAATGGTGCATTGATAAGAACCAGATCTTCATACTCCAATGCCTCCAGTGCCAAATTTACAACACATTCATATTCATAATCACGAATGTTCTTCTCAAAGAAATCACTGCTTCTATTATATGGCTGTCCAGCCACTACAAAAATCTGTTTAGATAATGTAATTAAAGTATCCTTATCCAGATATACAATATGATTTAATCTCTTTGCCAGTTCTTTTGAAATATATGTTTTCCCGCAAGCTGGCGGTGATGTTACGATAATCAGTTTCTTGCTCATTTCTACTTCTTCCTCCGTATGCCTGTTCATTTTTCCCTCTATTATAAAACAGGTTTTCCGATAGAACAAGGGGTTTTTTTTACTTTTTTTCCTATTTTTTCGTAAATATGCAATATTTTTTAAGATAATAACAGCCGTTTATCTTAGAATTTCTCCGTTACTTTCGATTACTTTCTTGTACCAGTAAAAGGATTTCTTTTTGGTTCTCTTCAAGGTGCCTTTCCTTCATATCGATCCAGTATAATTTCAAGGCTTTCATCTTTTTCCTCTTATCCCTGTACTTTTATATGGTTCTTGTCTGTCTCTGATAGCAGAACGGGTCTACCGGATTCTTTCCCTTAAAGGATGACTCGCCATTTATTTTCTTTACCAGCATTTCAACGTTAAATTCATTGGCTGTATATGCATTGATAAAGGTCTCTATCATCGGCACATCCTGCATATGATACGGATTTGCAATGGAGATAAACATGGTCGGAATCTCATGGACAAACCATGGTGTATCATATCCGATTGGTGGTCTCCCACTGCCGGTTTTCCGCTGGCACTGATGGCATCTCCTAATACGATGGTCAGTACCTTCTTATATTTATCCTTAGAAAGTGGCAGAAGATTCTGCTCATCCTTTACCAGTGTAATTTCTTTATCGGATACCTGATATGCCATGTCAATATGCTTCTTACAACGCAAAATATCAAGGGCGAACTCATCCGGAATCAGAGTATGCGATTTCTGTTTCTCATGCAGCTTCAAAAATGCTTTTGTTGCCAAAATATAAGTAACCGCCTCATTCAGACGTTCTTCTGAAATTATGCCACTCTTAACTGCCTCTAAAACAGTCTCGTAATCCTCTTCCAGATTCTTCGTAAATAAAAGCATGTCACAGCCTGCATTGATGGATTTCGGAAGCAGCTCTTTACGTCTTCCGGCACAGCCAAAGCCTACCATATTGGTGGCATCTGTAGTAATCATTCCGTTGAAACCAAGCTTTCCTCTTAACAATCCCTGCAGCAGTTCTTTGGATAATGATGCCATATGCAAAAAATGCCCTCTTTCCACACTAATTTGATTTGCACATTTATTTTATCCGGTGTATATTTTTACTGAAGTATTTTACTGAACTGCCAAAAGAAAGAAGGTCGAAAAAATGGAACACATTACAAGAAATGATGCTTTTGCATTACTGAAAAAATATAACAAAGACCCTTTTCATATTCAGCATGCGCTTACGGTTGAAGCTGTTATGAAATGGTATGCCAATGAATTAGGCTATGGCGAGGATGCTGAATACTGGGGTATCGTGGGACTGCTTCACGATATCGACTTCGAATTATATCCTGCCGAGCATTGTCTTAAGGCTCCGGAATTGTTAAAGGATGGCGGCGTTTCGGATGACATTATTCATGCGGTCTGCTCCCACGGCTACGGCATTACCGTAGAATGTGGCACAACCATTGATGTGGAACCGCTTCACGAAATGGAAAAGGTCTTATTTGCCGCAGACGAATTAACCGGTCTTATCTGGGCTGCTGCACTGATGCGTCCATCCAAGAGCACGAAAGATATGGAATTAAAATCCTTAAAGAAGAAATATAAAAGCAAAGGCTTTGCTGCCGGATGTTCCCGCGAAGTCATCGAGCGCGGTGCCGCTCAGCTTGGCTGGGATTTAGAGAAACTGCTTACCATGACTTTACAGGCAATGGCGGCAACCGAAGATGAAATCAAGGCGGAAATAGAAGCGGAATAATTTTTTGTATAAAATTTTCTTTTTTGCTTGACTCCTACGTTACGTAACAGCTTAGACTATGTTTATCGAGAGGAGGAACTTTCCATGATGACAGTAAATGAAGTAAGTAAACTGACAGGCGTGAGTATACGCACCCTGCAATATTATGATTCCATAGGGCTCTTAAAACCAGCTTCCTATAGCCAATCCGGCTACCGGTTGTATGACGATACAGCAATGGAACGGTTGGAACAGATTTTACTGTTCAAAGAATTGGAATTTCCTTTAAAAGAAATCAGACGCATTCTCGACGCCCCTGATTTTGACCGAGCCAAAGCATTGGAGCAGCAGATTGAGCTGTTGACCATGAAACAGGAGCATCTTAAGAATCTGCTTTCTTTTGCTCGAAAAATAAAATTATCAGGAGTGAAACAAATGGATTTTACTGTATTTGATACAACCAAAATGGTTGAATATGCCGAGCGTGCAAAGAAACAGTGGGAACAGACAGATGCCTATAAAGAATACGAAAAGAAGCATTCTTCCACTTCTTTGGAAAAAGAACAGGATGCCTATAAAAATCTGATGCTTATCTTTGTAGAATTCGGCAGCTTAAAAGAAAAACCGGCAAATGCTCCGGAAGTCCAGAAGCTGGTAAAACACCTACAGGATTACATTTCCGAGCATTTTTACCAATGTACCAATACGATTTTAAGCGGACTTGGTTCCCTGTATGCTTCCGGTGGCGAATTCACCGAAAACATCGATTATGCCGCCGGAAAAGGTACGGCTGGCTTCGTTGCTAAAGCAATTGAAGTATACTGTGGATAGGGATAAAAAGGAAGGGGTCTGAATTTTTCAATGATGTGACCCCAAAAAGTTAGACTTTTAAGCGTAGCAGTTTTATTGGCTGCTACGCTG
>NZ_QUHG01000016.1:0-16666 GCF_003479505.1 Roseburia sp. AF15-21
TGCCGAAAAGTACAGGCGCTTCAAAACAAGCGGGAATTTGACGAGAGGGCAAGAGAAAATAACTATGACCTGCTTTATAAAAATGAATGCCAGAACTGGCGCAACAAAATAAACCGGGTAAAAAATACCGCAGGCTTTCCGGCTGACCGTCTGGAAAAAATACAGGCTGCCTTTTCCGACTTTAAGAAAGAAGCATTGCAGAGAAAAAAGGCTGTAAAAACAGGAACAGCCAGCCCGAAAGAATTTACGGACTGGCTGTATCAGCAGAGTAATGTAATTGTGGAGCTGACGGATTATTAAAACTTAGCCTATCGTTCTAATGCGCTCTATAATTGAGTGCTGTTGCAAAGATTTCTTTTGATATACTGATACTACATGATAGACCATCACAACCGCAGCAAGGTATAAAAACACAAAAAGAACTGGGAAGTGATATTCAAAGTATGAAAGTCCGGGAATTTTTGATATTTGGGTACAAAGCAGCAATCCGATTGGTATGCCTAAAATGCAGCTTCCTATAAAACTTCCAACCAGATAGATGAAACTTTCCGACTGCTGTACTTTTCGCAACTGCAATTTTGTCATACCTGTAGCTTCCAGTAGTGCATAGTCGTGTCTTCTGGCAATTGCATTTGTAATGCTGGTATTCAGCATATTTATAAATGAAAACAGACTAATAAGCACCACCAAAACTGTAATGATGACTTTCGCATTATGGAAGTAATCTTCCAATGCCATAACATCATCAGCCAAAACAGACACATCAACTCTGTCGTCATCTATAAAAATTTCTTTGATTATCTCTGTTGCTACGTCTTTTCCGTTATCATCCAAACAAATATACCATGCAAGCGTACAATTCATTTCTGACAGTGATTTCATATTTTCACCACTTGTATAAATAACAAGCCCGGTATCGCTGTTTTCTACAAATCCGCTTACAACTAACGCCACATCTTTTTGACCATATCCTGTATCTATGATATACGGCAGATAATCTCCAACTTGAAGCTGCATATTCAGTTTCTGATAATAAGGAGACTGTCTATTGATAGCAACAGGAATTGCTCCATTCTGTAATTCATGACTTGGTTGCATACCCTCAACAATTTCATTTTTAAATGTTTCTGGATTTACAGCATTTTCAATGGACAGTTCAAATTTTTCCCCCTCGGAATTTGTCAGAATGCCGTCCAGCATATACAATTCATAAACATCTTTTACACCTGAAATGTTATACAATTTTTGCTTTTGTTCTTCTGTAAATGGTGTAGATTTCATTAAATCATAGGTGGATTCTTCATCAGCCGTTGAATTTAGTAGTACAAATACATCACTATTTCCCTGATAAGGTTGTGACGCAAGTCTTTCGGGATTTATCGCATTCAATATTGAAAAAACACCGAACATTAAAATCCCACTCATAATGAGAGATAAAAATGTATAGGCAGCTTTCTTTCTATTGGCTCTACAATACATCCACCCGATTCTTATAGGCGTAAGTTTACGCTTTGCCCCAACACTTCTAAAATAGTTTGTTGCCTGTGTATGTTGTGCTTCTATTGGTGATGTAGATGCAGCCATTTTCGCTGGTGCTTGAAAAGCCAAAGCTGTGATAATCCAAATAAATATGCCGGAGATTACCGCACATACAATGCTTGGTATCCAGTAAAAATGAAGTGGTAAAACTATGTTTACCAGAAAACCGATGACTGTTCCCAATACAATGCAAGGTTTTGCTATTTTGTCACGTTCTTTCTTGACCACTGATTTAATTTGCTGGTATGTTGCGCCGATTGCCCGTAATTGTGCAAATTCATGTACTCGTTGCAGTACAGATACATAAAGAATATTTTTGACAGCCAGCCCTGCCGTACAAAGAAGTACAATAACAATTCCTAAAACAGTTCCTACTGCTTCAGTTGTATTATTTACATGGGCGATCTGCTGCGTACTAAGCGTTGCGTTGCACAAAAGAATACCAGAAAAGCTCAACAGAAATGCCGCAATCAAGATGATAACTCTGATTAGAAATGTCCTATTCTTTTCAGAGAATACACTCTTTTCAGCAATCCTTTTCTCTATTCTCTCTGTATCATTTTCAAAAGGATAATTCATAATTCCCACCTCCTTTAACCTACAATTTTGCCATCCTCAATCCGCACAATGCGGTCTGCGAGCTGGGCAATCTCGTTATTGTGAGTAATCATTACAATGGTCTGATTAAATTCTCCGCTGGTACGTTTCAAAAGCCCTAACACATCTGCACTGGTCTTGCTGTCGAGATTTCCAGTCGGTTCGTCAGCAAGGACAATCGCCGGCTTTGTAATTAAAGCTCGTGCAATCGCTACACGCTGCTGTTGACCGCCTGAAAGATTGTTTGGCATATTTTCCAGCTTATCTTCTAAAGCCAGCATATACACAACTTCGTCCATAAATTTCTTATCTACGGTATCACCATCCAATTCCACAGGCAGGACGATGTTTTCATATACATTCAAAATCGGAACCAGATTGTAGTTTTGGAAAATAAACCCTATGTTACGACGGCGGAAAATTGTCAATTCATCATCATTTTTTTTCGCAAGTTCTTCCCCCCGTACAATCACGCTGCCGGAAGTGGGGGTATCAAGTCCTCCCATCATGTGGAGTAACGTAGACTTGCCGCTGCCGGAAGTTCCAACTACGGCAACAAATTCTCCCTGTTCCACAGTAAAATTTACACCATCAAGGGCACGAGTGATGTTTGGTTCTGTGCCATAATACTTCTTTAAGTCGATTGTTTGTAAAATGCTCATATTCAAATGCTCCTTTCAAGGCTTTCTACCTGTTGATGAAGTCATTGTAAACCACAAATGTTACACAAATGTCCGAGGTAGGAAAAATTTTTATCGAAAATCGAGATGAAATGTTACAATGCTCGGACATTTCAAAAAAAGTGGCTGTATCTTACCTGACAGGAAGCATAATAGAAAATTCTGAACCGTGTCCCGGCTCTGAAACGACTTTGATATAGCCGCCCTGCCTTGTCACAATCTCACGGGCTAAATACAAACCTATCCCCACGCCCTGTTGCTCATGTACTTCTTCCTCCCGGTAGAAACGCCGAAAGATGGATGCCTGATTGCTTTCAGAAATGCCCTTTCCGGTGTCGGTAACTTTGACCTCTACATACATTTCCCACAGAACCACCGATACAGAAATCTTTCCTCCCGGCGGTGTGTACTTTACCGCATTGTCCAGCAGATTGAAAAGGGCTTCGCTTGTCCACTTGCTGTCATGGGAGATTATCAAATTTTCCGGGCAATCCACGGATACAGCAATTTCTTTTTTCTCTGCGGCATATACAATACTGCTCATAGCTTGTGCAAGCGTATGGAATAAGCTGCTGTCTTTCTTTTCTAATCGTATTGCTCCGGTTTCTAACCGGGATGTTTTAACCAGTGCTTGGAACAGAAAATCCAGTTTATCAGTCTGACTGCGTATGCCTTGCAAAAAGTCCATCCGTTCTTCTTCTGAAACAGGCTTTGTTAAAAGTGTATCCGTTACCATTTGCAAATTGCTGACAGGCGTTTTGACTTGATGCGAAATATCAGAAATCAGCATTTGAAGCTCCTGTCGTTCCATGTCTACCTTGTGCCGGTTTTCCTGCATAATCTCATACAACCGGATTAAGCGGTGGTTGATACGGGCAAAAAGAGTTTCACTATCATTTGACTTTTGTAATTCCTCGTTTCCATCAATCATGTTGTCCAGCGTCCGGCACAAATTAGAAGTAAAATGAGAAAGGCGTTTTCCAAAAAACAGCACCAATAGCCAAATCCAGAAAAATGCACAGAGTGTCAATGTTCCACCTGCTATGAAAATTCGTATATCCTGCATTATACCGCCGAGAATACCGGTAATTACCAGCATAGAGAAAACCATGCCAGCACTAATCAGTCTACAAATTTTCTTAGCAGAAAGGTTATTCAGTTTCATTTCTTTTCGCCTCCTGTCCATTGATAACCCATACCGTAAACCGTTTTGATATATGTGTCGCCATCCGCTTCAATCTTACTGCGAATGCGGCTGATAGAAGTAGTAAGGGTATGTTCATCTACATATTTTTCATCAACGTCCCACAGCCTTTCCAAAAGTTGTTGGCGGGTAAGTACCTGCTTCGGATTTTTAAGAAATAGGTTCAGCATTTTATATTCCATCACAGAAAGCGCTAATGGTTTCCCGTTCAAACTTGCAAATTGTTCCGAAAAATCCAGAAACAGGCTACCATCCTCGTAAATATCCTTAGCTGGTTTGTGATGTTCCAACATAGCGAACATGGCTTTGATCTTTCGCTGCAAAGCACTAATCGAAAAAGGTTTCGTGATATAATCCACTGCACCAGCTTCATATCCTCGTATCTGATCGCTTTCCTGATCGTTGGCAGTTAGAAATATAACTACTGTATCAGGATGCTCTGGCTTGATAAGACGGCATAGGTCATAACCATTTCCGTCTGGTAAATTTATATCCAGCAATACCAAATCAAAAATGTTTGTTTTTAATGATTCAGCGGCTGTCCTTGCATTCAGAACAGAAGTTATTGTGTAACCGTCCAATTCCAAATTATAAGTAAGCGTTTTATTCAAAAGATTATCGTCTTCGACAATTAAAATCTGCTTCATATTGTCACTTCCTTTTCTTTTTGCAGATAGTATAACAGGCAAATGTCCGAGAATTGTTACAAGGACAAATATATTTTCCATTTTACAGCTTTTTTCTGTGTACTGCAATTTTATAAAAGAAAGGACAGCAGTGTCAAATTGCTGTCCTTACGGCTTATTATAGCTGGTAGTGTATAAGCGTGGGTTCATCATATTTGGTGTGGTATCTTTAACTATGGGAAACTCCTGTTTCCCATCTAGAAACCGTTCGGCCTGAAACTTTTATCTTTTCAGCAAGCTGTTCCTGTGTAATATTCTTTTCTTTCCTAAGCTCTTTTAAAAAACGTCCAATCTTTTTCTGATCCATACTGTTTCCTCCTTTCATTGACAGAGTAATATTATTCTACTAAACATAACACGACACAAAGCGAGAAAATGCCGTATTTACGCTATTGGACAAATCTGTCTAGTATTATTTATATTGGCTTTAGCCCCAAGAACTTCAAGTTATCTTTTTCTTCCTAAATATCGGCATACTTTTAATTTGTATTGCAGGTACTCATTTCCGAATGCTTCTATCAAAAAATCTTCCTCTACATTGACTATCTGCAAATGAAAAAATACCACTGCAAAACCTGTGGCAAAGCAAAGGAACCAATTAAAGAACGAAAACAATATTCCTATATACATTAAATCAAAACCCAAAAATGCAGGATTTCTGCTAATAGAATAGATGCCCGCTGTTACCAAAATGGTCCTTTCTTCTTTTTGCACACCTGCTCTCCAATTCTCCTTCATCTGTGTAACAGAAACAATAAAAGCAAGTACACCGAACATTGTTATTACAACTCCTGTAAATTGCAACACAATATGTGCTGTTCCCGAATAAAACACAATACTGATAATCTGTATTACAGGAAGCAAATATGTGATTATTTTAAGAGCCACTTCTATAAATTTGACAAATCCCTCTTTTCCTTTTCCTAATTGATCTGTCTTTATGCCTTGCTTTTTCTGACTAATCAGCTTTGCAAAATAGCAGATGTAGAACACTGCCATCAGTGAAATTGTAACAATTTTTATTATCATCGTGTACCTCCAAACTCCGATTTGTATAACAGTAGTCTAACACACGTTGTTAAAAAATACTACAGCCAAGCCAATGTCTGTAATTTGCCCTAAAATTTCATTTTATGGAATTTGGACTACTTGATTTTCTAATTGCATACGTAATTCGTGAAATGTATAATTATACTGTTGATACATCAGACACACAAATGTAAATAGGGACATAGAAATTAAAAATTAAAAATTTCACTTTACGTGATAATTAAATTGAAAAAAGACATAATTATGGTATAATTAGACCATGAATAGGAGGTGTACATTATGCCACAAATAATTCCAATTAAAGATTTGAAGAATACATCAGAGATATCTGATATGTGTCATAAAGCAGAGGAACCAATTTATATTACGAAAAATGGATATGGAGATATGGTAATTATGAGCATGGAGACTTATGAGTCAACCATGAGACAGATTGCTATGTACAGAGATATTGAAATATCTGAAAAGCAAATAGAGGAAGGACAGGTAAAGGATGCCAGAACTGCGCTTAGAGAAATGAGGGCGAAGTATGGCATATAAAATAAATGTTACTGAACATGCGAATGAACTGCTTGATAATCTTGTGTATCATTTAATTTATTGCTTAAGGAATGAACAGGCAGCAAAGCATCTGTTGGATAGTATAGATACTATCTGTGACAGGCTAGAGGTTAATCCATTTCAGTTCGCAGAGTGCAGAGATGCATATCTTGCTAAAAGAGGATATCGTGAGGCAGTTGTGTCACAGATGAATTATATTATCGTTTTTGATGTGAGAGCGGATGTTGTAAATGTAGTTGGTATTTTTCATCAGTTAGAGAATTATCAAAGTAAATTATAAAAAATGTGTTGTATTCATCCTACAAATTAAATTTAGTATAATAGAAATACTGCAAAGTAAAATTTAGTAATGGAAGATATTGCAACTAATAAAAATGACAGGTCTGTTAGTTCCGTATAAATAAAATTCAAGTCCCTATTTACATTTGTGTGTCTGATGTATCAACAGTATAATTATACATTTCACGAATTGCGTATGCAATTAGAAAATCAAGTATTCCAAATTCAAATACAATACCATAAGGCTTTCCAGATAATCTGGGAAGCCTTTTTATATTCATAGGGTGCATTTAAGGGTATGAATTTTGTTTATGCAAGGAGGTTCATGCCATGGCACTCACCAATGAAGAGCTACAGTATTTGATCGTAATGGTCCATATCTTGCTACCAAGAAGATTGGAAAAAATAATCCCAAAACTGAACAGATTGAGCAGGATAATAAACTGCGGATGGACTGGAATCGGGAGGTTGACAGAGCAATCATAAGTGATGTTCCTATGGATGAGATTTTACAGAAAAAAAGGGAACATATCACAGAACCGATAAAAAGGTCGATTGAACTGTATGGAAACAAACCACAACGATTAGCATTGATACTTAATATGGCGATTACGGAACTTGTACTACTGATATCGAAGGTGCTTGAAGCAGCCAGAACTATTCGGAATAAGATACTGCATACAGATGTTGAAAATGATATAATCATAACTTCTTTGGATTGAAATTGTAATATTTAACATAGTGCAGAGGGGCTGTAAAAAAGTCCCATTGTTACGAACATAATGCCGTATCCGGCATAACCTTAAATGCGACAGCATTTGTATAAGTCACGCATCATCATTCAGAACTTTGCCCAGTTAAAGGCACTTTTCAAAGATACCTGGGAGACAATTCCCGGCAACTGCGATACTTTCATTTATCTTGGAGGCAATGAGCAGAGTACACACAAGTATGTCTCGGAGCTTTTGTGCAAAGGGACGATTGATAAGAAGTCAAGCGGGGAGACAAAGGGCAGACAGGGAAGCTCTTCAAGAAACTATGATGTATTAGGAAGAGAACTGTTTACACCCGATGAGGTCAGAAAGCTGGATAACAAAAAGTGTATTATCTTTATCCGTGGTTTTGTTCCTATCATGGACAATAAGTTCATACCATTCAATCATCCGATGTTTAACCAGACAGCAGATGGCAAGGGAGAGCCTTATGTTCATCAGATAATGGGAGCAGATAATCTTATCGGTCCACCATTTGAGATTCTGTCAGATAAGGCAGTTAAGTATTATGAAAAACTGAAGGATAAGGGCGAGAATGTGTATATAGATTCTCTTACCTATGAGCAGTTTATGATGCTTGGTGATGCGGAATTAAGCAGAAGATTCTCAATGCAGGATGAAGCAGAGCAGAAGGCAAAGATTGACAGGGAGCAAGCAAATGAGCTTGAGTATGTCGATGAATCGCAGAAGTCTGATGCTGCAGAAAGTGCCAATGCGTCTAATGGAAGTACTGGAGCTAAGCCTGTAAGGAATCCTGAGAGGGAAAAGCCTAAGTGGGAGGATACCATCACAAACAGAATGCTACACTGGTCATATACACCGGAGCAGAAGGAAGAGGTGAAGAAAGCACTTGCTGCAGGAGTTCCGAAGGCAACGATTCTTACTTACTTTTATGCGGAGGTAACTGTGGAGAAGATGAGTTCATATCGGAATAAGCATTAAATGATATCGCATAGGCACAGGAATTATGTTATACTGTGTCTATGTAAATGAAAATGATGTTAAATTCGTTGATATTTTAGGTAAGTAAAGCGTACAACTAAATTTAAAGAATAAGTAGAATGAACACATTAATTGTTGTATAACGTTTTTATGCAATTAAGGGTTACAATTTCGATAGGAGATATTTATGAAAAAAATTATTTTTACTGTTTTTTCAATACTAATTATATTGACTACTATATTTTTTATTGCTATTGGAACAGTTCGTGATTCACGATACTATATATTGATTTTAGTTTATATTATTGTGTACAAAATTATTTTGTCATTTACAAATAGAAGCAAAAAAAAGTAAACAATATTTTTCAACATTAGAATTAAATTTTTTTGTATAATAATTATTATGGTTTTTATACAGAGAAATATATGAATAACTAAATGAATATATTATGCATGATGAGAGGTGAGAACAATTTGAAAGTTTACTATTTAGCGCTATCATTATTTTTAACGTTCTTCTTCGCACATCAGATAACGCATGTAATGTGCTTTGGCAGATATAGAGATAAAAAATGCAAAAAGAAAAAATTTTATTTTATCTATGGATTTTGGGTGGTATTTTTTGGAATATTGTGTACAATGATGGGTTCGGCATCAGGGGTGGATCATACATTTGATTATGGAATGAACTCCTTAGAATTGTATTTGGGCAAAAAAAATTATTTTGAGGGTAATGTTATTTATGCGGAAGATGACTATAAGCATAATGGTGATTTTATACTAGAGTATTATGTAAAAAATACAGAAGACATAGAAATAATATCAAAACAAATTGTGGAAGAAAATGTATTTATATTTAGAGATTACAATTTAAGTGATATAAATGTTGTATGGAAATCGGTTGATGATGAGCTTTATGTTTATGGAGGTGATGAACTTTATGCAACTATAGATGTGGAAAGAAAAGGCTTGCTAGTAAAATTAAGTTTTTATTGGAATCAAGAAAAACTGAATCAAAACATGGGAGGATAAAAGTATGGCAAAAACAAAGATTGTAAAATTTATGTGTTCAATTGTGCTTGCGGTCAGTCTGGTACTTTCTCAAAGTTATACCGCAATGGCTTCAGGTTCGTCCACAATAACTGAGCAACAGTTGGGAGTTCTATTTGATGGGATGGAAAGCATAGTAGTACAGTTGGAAGAGATGGGATTGACAGAAGAGGATATAAGTGATTTATTTGGTGTACTACCAAGAGAAGACTCTTTTTACCATGGAGAAGATTGATGAATTGCATCAGGAAATTGAACAGCTTAAAACAGAAATACCGCCAGAAGATAATTCTTCCAGTAAGTTTGAGACACAGTTAGAAAGTATCATCAATATGGAATCTTTTGACAGAGAGAAAATCCAGAAGGTAATCAAAAAAGTGATTATCAATGGAGAGGACAATATAGAGATTGTATGGAATACAGATGATCCATTTTTCAGGTAAGATGGATGTTTAAAGAGTGTGGAGTGCCGAGAAAATGTGGCACTCCTTTCTTATGCAGGCATAAATATTGCTTTCAATATACTGCAATAGCAGGTATAATGGAAAGTGATATTTGAGGGTACAAAAAAATTAAATTTTTTTTGGTCTAGGGTTGACACGAGCAGGTTTATCAGTTCCAGATTCGGATATGCTGATTACATTAGCAGATGAATTGGATACTTCTGTAAGTGTATTGCTTGGAGAAACTGTAATGGAGTCAATGACAGATGACCTAAAAGCAATCTCTGAAAAATTAGAGGTAATTAATTTACAGTTGGCAAAGAGAAACATGGTCAAAGTAAAAACGATCCGTTGGATATTTATCTCGCTATGTGCGTTTATAGTGCTTGTTTTTATTGCTCTTGCGATTATGAAAAGTTCTTATCTAGGGTGGGATTATAATAACCCGGAATTTGCAGTTGCAGGAACAATATTACATGGATTTGAATTTGTCTTTGTGAGATTAGCGCCATTTGCTTTCATTGCTTCTGTTATTGGAATCGTAATTACCTATAAGAAGCGATAAATTCAAGTTTTGATTTGACTTAATTCATAACATTTATTAACTGTTATATCTTATCCTCGTGAAGTCCGCAACCCCTTGAAAATGCTAAATTTGTAGCGAGTGAGTTTGCCCTTATGATTTCCCTTGTGTTATATCCTTTTCCCTCATGTTACGAATGCTCACAAGGGCAAAATCAAGGGAAAGAAAATCCAGTAACAAATTATAACATGAAATGAAAATGGCAGGAAGAACGGATTGAAATGCTTTCAAAACTTTTAGAAAATTAAGGAAAGGACAGATAAGATATGAGATTGATTTATGCAAGATATAATCCGCAATGTAATAGCATAGATGTAACCACGTTTGAAAATGTAGTGCTTAGAATTGATTGCAATAAGGCAGAGGAAGGATTGAGAACTACTCCCGGCTCCCAGTGTTCGTTGAATGCTTTGGCTATTGATAATCCATTAGAATATGCAAGATTATACTTGGATGGAGAAATGCAAGTATGGGTTGATGCAGAGGATCGTTTAGATACGTGGTGATTTTGCTAATATAATATCATGATAGAGGTCTAGTACTAAAAATTCCAGAAAAATATATAGAACGTACGGTTATTCCATAATAAGAGGCAGGAATCTTAAGTTTCTAGATGTTTGAATTTTGCCTTAAGGTAAATAGAGAGGACACATTGATTTTTCAGTGTATCCCCTCTATTTAAAATTATTTTTAAATAGTTCTTGCACAAAAACAAATAGCATGCTAAAATCTATTTAAAGAAAGTTTTAAATAGGTAAAAGATATGGGAGAAACTAACATTTTTAAAGTATTGGCAGATAGCCAGCGAAGAGACATTCTTATTATGTTGAGAAATGAACGATTAAATGCCGGAGAGATTGCTGAAAAATTACAGATTACACCGGCTGCTCTTTCTTATCATTTAAAATTACTTAAAAACGCAGACTTGATATCTGAATATAAAGAGAAAAACTTTGTTTATTATGAAATCAACACTACGGTTTTCGATGAATTAATTATATGGGTTAACCAGTTTGGAGGAAAAAAAGTATGAAAAAAATAATGTGGATAGTAGCAATGATACCAGTTGTAGTTACAAGTGTTGTACTACAGTTTATGCCTGATATTATACCTATGCATCATGACTTGGAGGGAAACACTGACAGATGGGGAAGTAAAACAGAAAGCTTTATTTTTCCGGTAATTATTTTGTTTATTACACTGTTTTGGCACTTGCTAATCTATGTGTTTGAGAAAAAATCAAAAAATGCAAATACAGAAAAGGAACAGATGGAAACAAAATCTTCTGCAAAGGTATTATGTGTTGTAGGAATTTCGCAAGCAATCATGTTCGGGATTATGCATTATTTTATTCTTTATTCTTCTTGGATACAGGCAAATGCAGGTGGTGAACATGCGGTTATTGACATTGCAAAAGTTTCATGTATTTTGTGTGGTATTATATTTATTGTATTAGGAAATTTTATGACAAAGGCAAAACGAAATGCAGTAGTGGGAGTTCGAACCGTTTGGAGTATGCACAATGATAATACATGGAGAAAGAGTAACCGCTTTGGTGCAATATGTATTATTATTACGGGGTTATTGACTATCATTACAACCGTATTTACAAGTGGGATGACTGGCACAATCTTTATGTTGATTTATTTATTATTAGCAACAATTGTAACTGTGGTATACTCAAAAAAGATATATGATAAGGAAATAAAAAAATAATTTGTATCTTTATGCGAGAGGGTGAAATTCCAGTCTTTTACGGAGAGATAACAAACGAAGGGAGGCAATTGCCTCCCTTCGTTTGTTATCTACTCCTTCCACGGTTTGGTGGAGAATATGGTCTTGTTAACTCTCGCTCCTTTATGTCCTGTTTCTTAGATATAAGCCTATCGTGTAGAGACTGCGGCTTTTCTCCATACCGTTGTTTCCAATTCTTAAGGCTGTCCTGATAATCCCCATAAGCTGTCTCTGACTTATGAAATGCTTTGTAGAAGGCTTCCGCATTCTGATACCCATATTCCTTTACGATATGGGATAATCGGGCTTTCATTCGGGAAATACGTTCCTCCAATCCGGCTATCTCTGTTGAAAGTTCGGAACGCCTTTTTGCTTTGAAGATACCTTTGCTGTCGGACAGTTCAATTTCAAGGTCACTTCGCTGTTTCTCGAGTGCAAAAATTGCTTTATTCTGTTCTTGCAGCTTTTGATAAATTTCGCATAAGTGCTTGTAAGAAACTGCTTCCGGTGATGGCTGTGGTCTTGGCGGTATGGCAGGCTTTGGTGTATCTGTCTGCTTTCTGCTTTCTTCCGGTACAGCTTTCTGCTCTTTGAAATCTGTGTTTTCCGGTCTTGCTTCAAGCTCTTTGGAAATTACTTTATCTGCAAGCTCCAGAGTTTTGAGAAATACTTTGGAGATTAACAGTTCTAATACTGCAATGGCAGTACCGATAATGGAAGATAACAGATTCGGTCTGTTTCCGTAAAGCCATACGGATTCCACAATCTTGTCCGTTATCCGTTCCTTTTTTATCTGCATGATTTCTGACTTGGAAACACCCGTTACAATCGCTCTGTCAACAGTCTGATTCCACAAGGTGCGTTTACTGTTGTCTGCCTCAATCTCGGTGGCTTTCGGATTGTTCTTACCAATCTTTTTGGTGGCAAGATACATACCGCCACGCTCAAAAACTTCTAACCGCTGGCTTTTATCCCACACATACTGATTGATAAGATTGGTATAATCCTGCTTGACGGTATCAAGGAAATTTTCAGCCTTGAAGTGTTTATCCTTAATGGAGAAAATCTGTCTTTCGTATACCTCACCTTTGTGAATCACCTTACATCTTTTACGGATATTTCCTTCTTCATCAAGTATCTCTTTCTTGGTGCGTACATGATTTCCCTTTTCGTCATAGAACATATTGCGGGTGGCAACCTTTTCTATGGGCTGTTCCAAGAGTGTACGCTCCGAAAAAATGAGATGGATGTGATAGTTGGTTTTCCGCTTATTGTGATGCAGGGCTGCGATACAGTCCGTTCCGTAAGTCTGTCTGAAATGGTCTGTAAATATCTGCAACAGTCTGTCTGGAGGATACTCCGTAAAAGATTCCGGCAGGGCTATGATCAATTCCCTTGCCTCAATACATTTCCCCTCCGTACCGCTTTTTTTAAATTCTGCCTGATTATATTTTGCAAGGTCAGTCCAAAAATTACGGTCTGTGGTTTCATATACCGCATACAGATTTTCCTGCTTCTTTGGGCTTGAAATATAATAAATTCTTCCCCGGACATTGTGGAGCTTCGTCATCTGAATAAATGAATTTCTTGGCATGTGCTTCCTCCTTTCCGTATCTGCCAAGTACGAAGCTGCAAGAAATGAGGATGGGAAACTTTCTAATGTGAAAGTGAGTAGGCTACATAGGTAGCCTGTCTACGAACATATCCGCCTGTCGGCGAAAGCTCCCAGCAGGGCGAAATACACAGAGTACAAATCGTAAGATTTGTGCGAGGGGTGTATTTCGCTCTCAAACGCCGAGGGCTTGTATAAAAAAGTTTCTTCCCCACTTCTTAAATTTCCGGTTGTATCTTAGAGGAAGCACATGGTATAATCTATTTGCGTGTAGGTATATCATGGCTTCGGTCAGATACATACCTTAGGGATGGTCTTAGGACTGTCCCTATTTAATTTGTCACATTTCTTGTGACAGCTCTGACATTTCCTTTGTCCCTTAAGTCCCTGCCTTCATTGGCGGTCATGAACTTTTCAAGCATATCCGTTTTGATAAGGACTTTCCGTCCTACCTTCAATACCGGAAGCTTTTTCCATTCTACCAGTTTCCGCAGGGTATTTCTGCCGATACCCGTATAGTCGGCAGCTTCCTCAATGGACAGTGCAATCTTCACTTCTGTCATTAAAACACCTCCTCTTGAATTGCATAATGCAATTTTGTGACTATGCCTACTATATAACTTTTATATCTTCTTGTCAAGCGTTACGAAATTTTAAAAGCAATTATTAACTTGCATATTGCAATGCTGCTTTTACTGTGTTATACTTTAGCCATACCGAAAAAGGAGGCGTATCAGAATGAAAGATAAAGAATTACGCAAGTTAATCGGTAGCAGGGCAAAACAACGCAGACTGGAATTAGGTGTCAACCAGCCTTATATAGCAGAAAAGATGGGAGTTACCGCTTCCACCATACAGCGGTATGAGGCAGGAACGATTGACAACACCAAGAAGCTTGTTCTGGATGGTCTGTCGGAAGCACTTCATGTATCAGTGGAGTGGCTGAAGGGCGAGACGGAAGAAATGACAAGTGATGTTACGGATAAAAGGGAATTACAGATTCGTGATACCATGACTTCCATTCTCTCCAAACTGCCTTATGATATGAAGGCAGACGAAGCGGATTTTTCCAAAGATTTACTGCTGCTGATGTTGAAGGAATACGAATTATTCGTTGATTCCTTTCAATATGCCTGTAAGAATTTTAAAGGGAATACGGAAGATGCCACAATTGCAAAAGTAATGGGGTTTGAATCCAATCAGGAATATAATGAGATTATGTTCCTTAGGGAAATCACCCATACGGTAAACGCACTGAACGACATGGGCGACATTGTAAGGCTCTATTCCAAGAATCCCGAAACGGCAGCCGTAAGGCTTGCAAATCTTCTTTCAGAGAAAGACTCCGAACCGGTATAGATTAGACAACCGGAGTTATGATATACTTACACGCAGAAAGCATTTCATCAGTTCCGATTGTCGATATCGAAAGGAGTAACGATTATGGCAAAAGGTTCTGTAAGAAAGAAAGGCAAGAAATGGTACTACCGCTTCTATGTGGAAGATGCAAGCGGTAATCTGGTGCAGAAGGAATTTGCAGGTACGGAAAACAAAAGCGAAACGGAAAAGCTGTTGAGGCAGGCAATGGAGGATTATGAAGCCAAGCGGTTTGTTGCAAAGGCTGAAAACATCACACTCGGAGAGTTGCTTGACCTGTGGGCTGAGGAAGAATTAAAGACAGGCACATTGAGTAATGGAACGGTTGGCAATTATCTTCAGACAATTGGGAGAATCAAACAACACCCTATCAGCAAAAGGAAACTGAAAACGGTGACTTCGGTACACCTGCAGGAGTTTATGGATTTGCTCTCATTTGGAGGCACTGTGGGAGATTTTATATCAAAAGGATATTCCATTGATTATGTAAGGTCATTTTCAGCAGTATTGCAACAGTCATTCCGGTTTGCGGTATTTCCGAAACAGTTTATTACCTTCAATCCAATGCAGTATGTGGTGATGAGGCATAAAAAGGAAGAAACGGATTTGTTTGCGGATGAAACAGCCACAGACAGAGACAAGGTTAAACCGCTTTCCTTTGAAATGTACCGGAAACTGATTGAACAGCTTGGAAAACGAAGTGGGGATGCGATTCTTCCGGTTCAGATAGCATACTTTACAGGTCTCAGACTTGGAGAGGTAGCAGGTCTGACATGGCAGGATATCAACCTTGAAGAACAGTATCTCACTGTACGCAGGAGCATCCGCTACAATGGTGCTACCCATAAGCACGAAATCGGTCCGACAAAGTGGAAAAAGATCAGGGTTGTTGACTTTGGCGATACCCTCGCAGATATTTTGAGGAATGCAAAAAAGGAACAGCACAAAAACCGTTTTCAGTATGGGGAACTCTACCAGCGGAATTTTTACAGAGAAGTAATGGAAAAGAATCGGGTGCATTACGAGTATTATCATTTGGGAATGACAGAGAATGTGCCGGAAGATTACACCGAAATCTTCTTTGTATGCTTAAGGGAGGATGGTTGTCTGGAACTTCCGGCAACCATAGAAACAGCCTGCCGGACAGCAGGAAGAAAAGTACCGGAGCTTGAAGGTTTCCATTTCCACACACTGAGGCATACCTACACGACAAACCTCTTATCCAACGGGGCTCAGCCTAAGGATGTGCAGGAACTGTTAGGACACTCAGACGTGAGTACCACCATGAATGTCTACGCCCATGCTACAAGGGAAGCAAAGCGGACTTCCGCAAGACTTCTTGATAAAGTGGCAGGCAACGATTAAACAACTGAATAATGAATTTTCCCTTGTAATTATCCCATAAGGGCAAAAACAAGGGAAAAGGATACATATATAGAATTTTCAATGGCGGGAAGCCTTGAAAATAGGGGAAAGTTAAGAGAGTTAATAGATAAATTCAAGTTGAACAAAATCGCTGCGCGATGGCCTGCCAAGGCTGTGGCGCAGCTTTCTTT
>NZ_QUHG01000017.1:0-15240 GCF_003479505.1 Roseburia sp. AF15-21
AGAACTCAAGGCTGCTTTTTCGTTTACACCAACTCCGATTGTTTCCTTAACAGTTTGTCAATTACAGGAGACATTGAAAGAGCCAGTCCATTCAAGGTGCTGGCTTTTTCAAAATTCAAATTTAATAAATTGCACGACAACTTAGAGTAAA
The DNA here is from genome assembly GCF_003479505.1 of Roseburia sp. AF15-21. Taxonomy (NCBI): domain Bacteria; kingdom Bacillati; phylum Bacillota; class Clostridia; order Lachnospirales; family Lachnospiraceae; genus Roseburia; species Roseburia sp. AF15-21. Next base: position 152 of record NZ_QUHG01000017.1, read on the forward strand.
AAAGAATACCCATTAGTAAGAAATGAATAGAAAATGAATAAAAGTGTGGGAAAGCGAATAAAAATGAGTTAGTATGCATCAGACACACTTTTGTAAAAAGGGAGAAATTCAATTGGAAATACTATTTGAAGAAGTAGAATATATAGATGAGGTGAGCACATATGGAACAGGAAACACAGGAGCAAACTAATAAGTTTAATAATAAAATCTATTATATTCTTCCAGAGTTTTCAGGTAAGAATGTTCCTATTATAGAAGTTGCTAAACTAATGGGAAAAGACCAGCAGTTTATTCGGCAGGGAATAATAAGGGGGATTTTGCCGATTGGAGTTGCATTTAAGAAAACAATCCCAAATGGTAGTTATGAAGGGAAAGAATCATCTCAATACGATTTTTAAGTTAGCCCAAAATTATTATGGGAATATATTGGAATAATTTATAAAGAATAATATAAAAGTAATACAGGAGAGGTTATTGTGTGCCACCACCAAAAGTTAGGTTTCAAATCTAACGATTGGTGGCTGTTTTTTGCTAAATATAACTACAGAGTATATACCACAATTATCTTTCTATTAACTCCTTGCACTTCCCCTTCATCTACGGTATAATCGTAAAGTCCGTGTGCAACCAATCGCATGCGGGGATAAGAATGAATATATTGTGTTATGGATAGAGTGAAGGAGCAGGAAATGAAGAAGAAAATATGGGCGGCAGCTTTGATTTGCATTGTCGTATTAGGAATGCTGGATGGATGCGGACCAAAGGAGAAAGATACAGACAAGGAAGCAGCAGGAAATACAGAAACAGAAGCAGTGGAAGGGCTCCATGCCACAGAGACGGAGACAGAGGCACAGGGAAATCTTAAGGAAGATACCTGGTATGTTTTATCCGGTATGTATCAGCACAAAATGGAAACCGAAGAGAATACCGCTGTGATAAAAAATGTCAATGTATACAATATGGCAGGAACCATGGATGGTGAGACCTTTGTGCAGGCATCTGATTTTACCAATCATTTAAATCAGGCGGAGTATGAGATAAGCTGGAATCGTACTGAGGCAGACGAAGAAGGAAATACAGTTTATACGGTTACTTTATCTGCAAAGATTCCGTGGAATGGCATACAGACGGATGCAGAAGCTTATATCGAATATGAAGACATCAGCCTCGTGGATGCAACTACCGGAATGGTGTTGCCGCAGCATGTAGCTGCAACAGACAGTTCCATGGCTATGATGGCAGAAGTGGCTTGTGCCGGCACAACATATCAGGTGGCAGCCACAGAAGATACAGAGACAACATTTGGTGACTGGATGGTAGAGGATGGCAGTGAGTATCCGATGGTGACTTACTATGAAATAAAAGAGACTTATAAAGTAACAGCACCGGCAGAATATAAGGGACTGCTGTTCGTATTACAGACACAGCGTACCGCAGAAGAATATGAAAATGGAATTGTAAAGGGTCTTGGAACAGATGAAGCACATACATATGATGGCACAATCAATGATGGAAGTGTGGCAATTGAGTTAGACCGGGATTATGAGTATATCAATGCAGAATAGAAACTGAGCAAAGTGGGCAAAGCTTACTTTGTATCAGCATGAAACAGGATCGTCGAAAGGTGGTTCTGTTTTTCCACGTTTAAAGGAGCATACAATGGATTATAGCAGATTAGAAAAAGGAATTATGGATTTCATACAGGAGGAGCAGGTAAAGCTTGGATACCGGAAAGAAAAAATCCGGTTATATTATCCTTTAAGTTCCTTAAAACATTTCTTAGGAGAAGAAGTGGGTGGAAAATCAACGGAAGAATTGGAAAAAGAATTTTATGAAGCAGCAGGAATACGACTTGGCAGAGTAGAAATCAGCAGAAACAAGGACCGCTTTTGTTTTGTAGTGCCGGAAGAAGGCACGGAATATGTGCATGAAAAAAGAAGTGGAAATTCTTTTATTAAAAAGCTGGTGGCTCTGCTGCAGACACATCCTTGCACCATAGAGGATATCCATAAGCTGTTCTTAGGAACCGGCGAGAAGATACATTTTGAGAAAATTGAGACAGAGGATTTTGACTATTTCATTTATTTTGAAAGCGGAGAGGATTCCTATTATTATTGCTTTAAGGACGAAGGCTGCCATATCATCTATCATCGTTTTATGCCGGAGGATTACCGGGATTTGTTTTCTGACAACATAGAGTAAGCGAGGAAGAAAAAATGCAAAAGAAAATAAGCAGAGTCATTGCAGTATACAATCATTTCTTTGGAAAATATCGTTACGAATCCTAAGCTTGTCCTAGCCATTCGAAGGGAAAAATGGTAAAATAGAACTAATGATGTAAGTTAAGAAAAGAAGAAAATTCACAGAAATAAAAGATAGTAAGAGGAAGAAGAATGGCAGTAAAGTTTTATGCAGTCCGAAAAGGAAAGAAACCTGGTATTTATATGAGCTGGGATATGTGTAAGCAGCAGACCGCTGGCTTTTCCGGAGCGGAGTTTAAAAGTTTTCCGACGAAGGAAGCAGCAGAAGAATATATCGGTCAGAAGCAGCAGACAGTAGAAAAAGAGCCGGAAAATTATGCCTTTGTGGATGGCTCTTATAATATTGCAACTAAGGTATACGGATACGGCGGCTTTCTGATGGCAGATGGGAAAAGAGAAGTGCTGCAAGGCTCAGGCTCGGAAGAAGAAATGGCATCCATGCATAATGTGGCAGGAGAAGTATTAGGAAGTATGGCTGCCATTGAGAAGGCGGTGGAGCTTGGACTGGCAGAGCTTACGATATATTATGACTATATGGGCATTGAAATGTGGGCAACAGGAGCATGGAAACGGAATAAGACAGGAACCATTGCTTATTATGACTATATTCAGAGCATAAAGGATAAAATTACGCTTCATTTTGTAAAAGTAAAAGGGCACTCAGGGGTAGAAGGAAATGAAGAAGCAGACCGGCTGGCAAAAGAGGCAGTCGGAATTGAGCTATAGTATCTGCAGATGGGTGGATACGGGGATAAAAAGGAGGAAAGAAATGGTTTCATTAAAGGACGTGGCGAAGCGTTGCGGTGTCTCAACGGCAACAGTAAGTAAAGCGTTGAATGGACATAGTGATATAGGGGAGAAGACTAAGATACGGATTAAAGAAGCAGCACAGGAGATGGGATATTTTCCGAATGCGGCAGCAAGGGCATTAAAGACGAACCGTTCTTATAACTTAGGAGTACTTTTTAAAGAGGAGGCCGGAAGAGGGCTTACCCATGAATATTTCTCTGGCATCTTAAATGGATTTAAAGAAAAGGCGGAAGAATTAGGCTATGATATCACTTTTATTAATAATGAGCATGTGAATCATAAGATGTCATATCTTGAACACTGCAAATACCGGAATTTTGACGGAGTTGGAATTGTGTGTGCCAGGTTTGAGGAACCGGAGGTACAGGAACTTTTGCAGAGTAATATTCCGATTGTTACTGTAGATTATGTATATCACAACTGCACGGTTGTTTCTTCTAATAATGTAAAAGGGATGAATGAACTGGTACGTTATATTTATTCCAAGGGACACCGGAAAATTGCATACATTTATGGGGAAAAACATTCGGCTGTTACCAGAGATCGTCTGACCAGCTTTTTCCAGACAATGGAGAGCTTTAATCTGAATGTTCCGGATGACTACTTAAAGGAAGGAGAATATTTAGATACCAGGCTTGTGGCAAAGGCAACCAGGGAACTTTTAAATCTGCCTGACCCGCCGACCTGTATTCTCTACCCGGATGATACAGCATTAATTGGTGGGATTAATGTAATTGATGAAATGGGACTAAAAGTACCGGATGATATTTCTATTGCAGGTTTTGATGGAACAAAAGTATCCCAGATGATGAGTCCAAAGATTACGACTATACGGCAGAACACCAGAAAGATTGGGGAAGAGGCCGTAAAACGTCTGGTACAGAGAATCGAGCAGCCTAAGACAACGCTGGTGGAGCGTGTGATTATCAATGGAGAACTTTTGGTAGGAGAATCAGTAGGAGGAATCTGATATGGCACTGCAATTTGTACTGGGCAGTGCTGGAAGCGGAAAGTCAGGCTATGTATTCCGCAAAACAGTCAAAGAAGCTCAGAAGAATTTAAAGAAAAATTATTATGTAGTAGTACCGGAACAGTTCACGATGCAGACGCAGCGTGAACTTGTTCGGTTACAGGAAAAAAACAGTATTATGAATATAGATGTGGTCAGCTTCCAGCGACTGGCATATCGTATTTTCGACGAATTAGGAAAGACGAATATGGCAGTTTTAGAGGAGACCGGGAAAAACCTTGTATTGCGTAAGGTTGCCGAAGAGCGGATGGATGATTTATGTGTCATGCAGGGAAATATGAAAAAGATGGGATATATCAGTGAAGTGAAGTCCCTGATATCAGAACTGACACAGTATAATATCGATCCGGATACTTTGGAAACATTTATTGAAGAGCAGAATATGCCACCGGCATTTTCCTATAAACTGCAGGATATCCTGACCATGTACAGGGGTTTTCGAAGTGCAATTTCCGGGATGTATATTACTGCTGAAGAAGTTTTAGAAGCCTTCTGTGATATGGCAGAGGAATCAAAGCTTTTACAGGATGCCGTGCTGGTTTTCGATGGATTTACCGGATTTACACCGATTCAGAATAACGTGCTGTACCGCCTGATGGGAATTGTATCAGATATATATGTGACAGTAACCATTGACCCGGCAGAGGATATTTATTCCTATCATGATATGCAGGAGCTGTTTGCCATGAGTAAGAAGACTGTAGCCAGCCTAATGAAAATGGCAGAAGAGAAGCATTTTGAAGTAACAGAGCCGGTGGTATTAAAGAATCCCAAAGCTGACCGGTTCCGGGAGGCACCGGTACTACGGTTCTTAGAGCAGAATCTGTTCCGTACCAGACATCATAGCTACGAAAAGAAGGATGAGAAAGAAATCAAAGAAGGCATAGAGATTTTATCCCTGCCAAATCCAAGAAGAGAACTGCAGTATGCAGCAGAAGAGATTGCAAGGCTGGTGCATACCGGAGCATATCGCTACCGGGATTTTGCCATTATTTCCGGTGCCATAGAAGAGTATGGAAGCTATGTGCCGCAGATTATGGAGGAGTTTGGCATTCCGTTTTTCTTAGATACAACGAAAAATATTTTACTGCATCCATTTTTGGAATTTGTCCGGTCTCTTTTGCAGGTAATCGAGGACAATTTTTCAGAGGAAGCAATGTTCCGTTATTTGCGCTGCGGATTATCACAAATCAGTGAGGATGAGATTGACCTGCTGGAAAATTATGTACTGGCAGCAGGCATCCGTGGAAAGAAAAAATGGGAGGCAAGATTTATTTATACCACCCATGAGGTTGCGGAAGAAGATTTAGAAGCTTTAAATGAACTCCGGATCCGTGTAATGGAGCCATTTTCGGAATTGACGGCTGTATTTCATAAAAAAGGTGCTACCGTACGGGAATGCACGACAGCACTCTATCAGTTTATTGTGTCCTTACAGATAGAGCAGCAGTTAAAATACCGGGAGAATCAGTATAAAGAGGCGAAGGACTTAGCCAAGGCAAAGGAATATGCACAGATTTATCGCATTGTAATGGATATTTTGGATAAGATGGCAACGCTTCTGGGTGATGAAGTCATGGACATATCTGAATATGCCAAGGTCTTAGAGGCTGGCTTTGAAGCTGCCAAAGTAGGCGTGATTCCGGGTGGCTATGACTGCGTGATGATTGGTGATATTGAAAGAACCCGTCTTGATGATATAAAAGTATTATTTATCGTGGGAGTCAATGATGGTATTGTGCCAAAATCCGATAATCGTGGCGGCATCATTTCCCAGCTGGAAAGAGAAGAACTTGCAAAAAAACATATGGAACTGGCTCCTACAGCAAGGGAACGTGTCTTTATCCAGCGTTTTTACCTTTATCTTGCAGTGACAAAGCCATCGAAAAAACTTTATCTTACCTATGCAAGGGTAGGCAGTGATGGAAGTGTAAAGCGCCCGTCCTATTTTATTCATATGATAGAGGGACTGTTCCCGGGGTTAAAAGCAGAGCTGATAACGGGAGAACAGGTTGATGAAACACTGGTAACACCGGAGAGCAGCATGGCATTTCTGTTAGAGGGACTGTATCAGGAAGATGCCGGGTGGAATGATGAGAAGGAAGTACTCTGGCAGGCTTTGCTGCACTGGTATGAAGAGGAACCGGCATATCAGGAGCAGGTAAAAGCTATTCTTGATGCAGCAGAGCTTAAATATCATGCAGAGCCAATCAGCCGGGCTGTGGCAAAGGCTCTTTATGGAAATGAGTTAAAGAACAGTGTTACGCGGCTGGAACAGTATGCAGCCTGTGCCTGTGCCCATTTCCTGACTTATGGACTGCGTTTACGGGAACGGGAACTCTTTGAATTCCGTATGGCGGATATGGGAAATATCTATCATCAGGCATTGGAAAATTATAGCCGGTATCTGAAAGAATCATCCTTTAGCTGGTTTGATATTACAGAAGAAGCACAAAAACAGCTTATGGAGCGGGCAATGGAAGAAGCAATTGCTTCCAGTGGAAATGCAGCCATGGCAGATACAGCGGCAAACCGTTATCAGGTAGCAAAGATGAAAAAGATTTTTGCACGGACCATCTGGGCACTGACCAGCCAGATTCGTCAGGGAAAATTTGAACCATCGCAGTTTGAGGTGGGATTTTCCTATGCGGATGATTTAAATGCAGTGAATTTTAAACTCAGTGAAGAAGAGCATATGCGGCTCCAGGGAAGAATTGACCGTATTGATACTTATGAAGACAAAGATAAGTTATATGTAAAGATTATTGATTATAAATCCGGTAATACCGGTTTTGAACTGCTATCTTTGTATCATGGACTGAAGCTTCAGCTTGTGGTTTATATGAATGCAGCAATGGAATTATTTGCAAAGCAAAATCCGGCAAAAGAGGTAGTGCCGGCAGGTATGTTCTACTATCATATTGATGATCCGATGGTGGAAGGAACCGGTAGTGAATCTGAAGAAGAGATTCGAAGAAAGATATTGGAAAATTTACGTCTGGATGGAGTGGTAAATACAGAGGATGATATTTACCGTGCCATGGATGTGGAACTTTCCGGTAAATCCAATGTCCTTCCGATTTCTGTAAATAAGGACGGAACGGTGCGAAAGAGCGATAAGGCTGTGGACAAGGAAGAATTTAGGCTGATTGCGGATTATGCCAGCTATCGGATTGCAGAAGCTGGAAATGCTATTTTAAAGGGAAATACAGAGGTGAATCCGTATCTTTTAAAGAACCGGAGCAGCTGTGATTATTGTCCATATGCTGCGGTCTGTGGATTTGATAAAAAAATTCCGGGATATGAAGTAAGGCGGTTGGAAGAATTATCTTCCGAGGAAATCTATGAACGCATGAAGGAGGTTTTTTAAAAAATGGGAATGACATGGACAAAAGAACAGCAGCAGGTCATTGATTTAAGAAACCGTAATATCTTAGTGTCTGCGGCAGCAGGTTCCGGAAAGACAGCCGTACTGGTAGAGAGAATCAAAGAGCTGGTATTGGATAAGAAGCATCCGGTAGATATTGACCATCTTCTGGTGGTAACCTTCACCAATGCGGCGGCAGCCCAGATGAAAGAGCGTGTAGCAAAAGCCTTGGAAAAGGCATTGCAGGAGAATCCTTCCGATGTGAGATTACAGCAGCAGGCTGCACTGGTGCAGAATGCGCAGATTACTACCATAGACAGTTTCTGCCTTTATGTGCTTCGGAATCATTTTCATGAAATCGGTCTGGAGCCGAATTTCAGGATTGGAGATGAAGGCGAGTTAAAACTTCTTCGGGAAGATGTAATGACCGGATTGTTTGAACAGTGTTATGAAGAAAAACATCCGGGGTTTTTGCATCTCATTTCCTGTTATGGAACCAGCAGAAGTGATGCACCAGTGCGGGATATGATTTTTAAACTTTATTCCTATGCACAGAGTTATCCATGGCCGAAGCAGTGGCTTCGGGAAGCGTTAAGCTGCTATGAGATAAAAACAGAGCAGGAATTAGAACAGGCGCCTTTTATTGAAATGACGGTAGAATATGGGAAGCAGATGGTAAAGGGCTATTTAGAGCAGGCAGAGCATTATCTTGAGCTTTGTCAGGATGCAGACGGTCCTTACATGTATGAGGATGCCTGTGAGCAGGATGCAGAGCTGATGGAAGAATTGCTTTCCTGCGATACTTATCAGGCTTTTTATGAAGAATTAGGAAAATGTAAATTTGCAACATTAGGCAGGGCAAAGGATTATATCGGAAGTCCGGAAAAGCAGGAGCAGGTAAAGGCAGAACGTAAGAAGCTTAAGGATGGAATCGGAAAGTTAAAAAGTGACTGCTTTGCCCTTACTTTTCAGGAAATCTTAGAGCAGCTCACTCTGGTACAGCCATCAGCAGAAGCGTTAGCTGAAGTGACAGAGCGTTTTATCGATGCTTTTTCGGCAAGAAAACAGGATAAAAATCTGGTGGATTTCTCAGACCTTGAGCATTTTGCATTAGAGATATTGGTAGAGGAAGAGACCGGGAAACCAACGGAGACTGCAAAGGAATTTCAGAATGCCTATGAAGAAATTATGATCGATGAGTATCAGGACAGTAATTATGTGCAGGAGACGATTCTCCGGGCAATTTCAAGAGAGGCTGTGGGACAGAATAACCTCTTTATGGTAGGAGATGTAAAACAGAGTATTTACCGTTTCCGTCTGGCGAGACCGGAGCTTTTCATGGAAAAGTTTGACACCTACGAGACAACAGATGCACCCTGTCAGCGGATTGATTTGCATAAGAACTTCCGAAGCAGAGACAGCGTGCTTACTTTTACCAATGATATTTTCTATCAGATTATGAAACGGAATCTCGGTGGTGTGGATTATACCGGTGAGGCGGCATTGTATTGTGGTGCAGATTATCCGGCGGGCGAGAAAGAGGATGCTTTTGACAGTGAGATTCTTCTTACAACTACACAGGAACTGGAAGAGGGAACAAAACAGCAGATTTTAAAACAGGAACTGGAAGCAAAATTAATTGCAGACCGGATTCGGAAGATGGTAGGCAAAGAAGAAGTGGTAGACGAAGAAACCGGAGAATTCCGGAAAGTCCGCTATGGCGATATTGTAATTTTACTGCGTAGTTTAAGTGAATGGGCGGACCTTTTTGCAGAGGTTTTAAATGCCAATGGAATTCCGGCACATACGGTTTCAAGAACCGGATATTTTTCCACATTAGAAATCAGGACGGTATTAAATTATCTTAGGATATTAGATAATCCAAGACAGGATATTCCACTGGCAGCAGTATTAAAATCCCCAATGGCAGGTCTTTCCGATGAGCAGCTTGCAAGACTCCGGTTACTGGCAGAGGACAAGCCGTATCATCAGTGCGTAAAGATGTTTTTGGAAGCGGAAGAAGAGCTGACAGAAAAAGAATCAACAGCGGATGAAGACATGCGGGCAAAATTAAAACGTTTTTCCGAAACATATAAAAAACTTCGTAGACAGACCATGGATATACCAATGCACGAACTGCTGCAGAAGGTATTGAAAGAAACGGGGTATGCCAGATATGCATCGGCATTGCCGGCGGGCAGACAGAGACTTGCAAATCTTCATATGCTGTCAGAAAAAGCCATTGCCTATGAGAAAACCAGTTATCATGGACTTTATCATTTTATAAGATATATTGATGAGCTGCAGAAGTATGATGTGGACTTTGGGGAAGCAGAACTTGTGGGAGAAAATGAGGATGCCGTAAATATTATGAGTATCCACAAGAGTAAAGGACTGGAATTTCCGGTCTGCTTTGTCAGTGGAATGGGCAAATCCTTTAATAAGCAGGACAGCCGCAGCAAGATGATTCTGCATCCGAACCTTGGTGTTGGACTTGATATTATAGAGGAAGACAGGCGGATAAAAGTACCTGCATTTTTTAAGAAGGTAATTGCAAGGCAGACAGAATTAGAAAGCCTTGGCGAGGAGCTTCGTGTCTTATATGTGGCATTTACAAGAGCCAAAGAAAAATTAATTATAACCGGTTATATCAAGGATGAAGAAATGCTGCAGCAGATAAGAGAAATTTATTGCGGAAGTAACCGAAAAGCACTTAATTTTAAGGAGCGGGCAGAAGCAAAGACCTTCCTGGAGTGGATCCTTCCGGCGGCAGCCGCCAGTGGCAGTTGGGACAAGGTTTCCTATGTGACACCATGGAGCATGTTAGAGGACGAGGCGGCGCATCAGATAACAGAGCATGTGTCATTGAGGCAGCGTGTGCAGCAGGCGGAGAAAGTTTCGGATACTCTGTATGAAAAGATAAAGGAACAGTTATCCTATCAGTATCCGCACCCGGATGCCATTCATCTGGTGACAAAATATTCTGTATCGGAATTAAAACACCGGGCAATGAGGGAGCTTGCAGCAAAGGAAGAAGAGGATGTTACACCGAAATTCTTAGAAGAAGTATCTACCCCATATGTCCCGGCATTTATGGAAGGAAAAGCAGAAGTAAATCAGGGAGCACTGCGTGGAACAGCCATGCATCGTCTGATGGAATGTTATGATTTTACGAAAATGCCGGATCGTTCCGATGAATTTGCAGAAAATATAAAAAAGCAGTTGACAGGACTGGTACAAATGGGTAAAGTATCTGAGGATATGCAAAAATTAATCCGTATACCATCCGTGGAATTATTCTTAAAATCGCAGCTTGCACCCCGTATGAAAGCAGCTGCAATGCGGGATGATTTGTTCCGTGAGAAGCCGTTTGTCATGGGAAATCATGAGATGGAAGAAGAGATGGTTTTAATCCAGGGAATCATAGATGTTTTCTGGGTGGAAGAAGATGGAATCGTACTGCTTGATTATAAGACAGACCGGGTAGACAGTGCCACAAGGCTGCGGGATATGTATAAAGAACAGCTGGATTTATATGCAGAAGCGTTAGAACGGATATTCCCGCTTCCGGTGAAGGAGAAGTATCTTTATTCCTTCCGGCTGAATCAGGCAATTGAAGTATAAGGTGTCATAAGTGATGGGAGGGAAAAAGTTTTTATAGGAAAGGCTTTTGTTTGAAGGCATTTGCTTTAACCTTTGAAATGCCGAAGTTCTAAGGCATATGTTTTCCTTTTTTCTATAAATACAGTCTTTCCAATGTTTGACAGACACATTGCACGGTTCGCTGCCTGCGGATACATGAATAGGCTTGTTAGGGGCACTTAGAATTTCGTCTGCAACCAGGCAACGCTGGTACAGGGATGTACCAGCGAGGCACAGATGAACACGGATGTGAATTTGTGCCGGTTGCCAGACGAAGTTCATATATTAGCCGAAATTCTTAGTGCCCCTTACAGGCGTATGCGGTATCCGCAGACAACGGACAGTGCGACGTGTCGGTCCAAGCAACGGAAAGACAGTTTATCATCAAGGAAAACATACGCCTAAGAACTACTGGTATTTCAATGAAAAAAGCAAATGTTCTCCAAACAAAACCTTTTCCGGTAAACTTTTTCATCCACTCACTTATAATATACCGGAACACAAGGAGAAAAAACGTGAAAATAATTTTAGCATCAGCTTCCCCACGAAGAAAAGAACTCTTAGAGCAGCTTGGACTTACCTTTCTGGTATTTCCGGCACAGGGAGAAGAAAAGCAGATGGGAGATACGCCTTCTGAGATTGTCATGAATCTGGCGAAGCAGAAAGCGGGAGAGATTTATGAGAAGATGATAGAAGCCAAAGTAGGAGAACAGGACAGTCTGGTAATCGGAGCAGATACCGTCGTGGTAAAGGATGGCAAAGTGCTGGGTAAACCGAAGAACCGGGAGGATGCATTTACAATGTTAAAGGGACTTTCCGGCAGCACCCATGAAGTCTATACCGGAGTGTCACTTTGGATGCGGGAGGATGGAAAGAAAGTACAATACAGTTTTTATGAATGTACGAAAGTAACCATGTATCCGGTTACAGATGAGGAACTGAACCGCTATATAGATACCGGGGAACCAATGGATAAAGCAGGTGCATATGGAATTCAGGGAAAAGCAGCTGCGTTTATCGAAAAAATCGAAGGTGATTACAATAATGTAGTAGGTCTGCCGATTGCCCGGATTTATCAGGAATTAAAACAATTAGGTATTGATGTATATAAATTTTCATAAAACAGGAGGAAAGAATAAATGGAATATGATGAGGTATGTCTGAATTACTTTTTAAAACATCAGTCACAGTTATTTGATGAAAATGTGGCAGAAAGTTTAGAGGAGGCAGAAGCGTTTTTAGAGGACTGTATGGCAGTTATCTGTGACAGCATCAAAGAAGTAAAACAGTTCTTAGACGAAAGCGGTGCGGATGTATCCGGAATGAGCAATCATGAAATTGAAGAAGCAGAAGAAGTTTTTTCACTGCCGGATGGCAGATATCTGGTTGTGGAAGCATAAATGAAAGGGGATTTTATATGAATAATAACTATGATGTAATTATTATCGGTGCAGGTCCGTCCGGAATTTTCTGTGCCTATGAATTAAAGGAAAAGAGACCGGATTTAAAGGTTCTCATGATAGAAAAGGGAAGAAGCATTGAGAAACGTCAGTGTCCGAAACGTAAGACAAAGGTCTGCGTAGGATGCCAGCCATGCTCAATTACAACCGGATTTGCCGGAGCGGGAGCATTCTCAGATGGTAAATTATCATTATCACCGGATGTAGGTGGCAATCTGCCGGAAATCTTAGGATATGAAGAAGCATTATCCTTAATTAAAGAATCGGATGATATTTATCTGAAATTCGGTGCAGACACCAATGTCTATGGTGTGGATAAGGAAAAAGAAATCCGCGAGATTCGTAGAAAAGCAATCAATGCCAACTTAAAATTAATCGAGTGTCCGATTCGTCATCTTGGAACAGAAGAAGGATATAAGATTTATGCACGCCTGCAGAAGCATTTGTTAGACCTTGGTGTGGAGATTCTCTTTAATACCATGGTAGCAGATATTCTGGTAGAAGATAATGCCGTAACCGGTGTTGTAACTGAAAAGGGAGATACATATTATGCGAAAGAAATCATTTCTGCAGTAGGACGTGAAGGCGCAGACTGGTTCTCACATATCTGTAAGGAAAAAGAGATTGAAACCAAGGTAGGTACGGTTGATATCGGTGTCCGTGTGGAAGTGCGTGATGAGGTTATGGATTTCTTAAATACAAACCTTTATGAAGCAAAACTGGTTTATCATACACCAACCTTTGACGATAAAGTGCGTACTTTCTGCACAAACCCATCCGGTGAAGTAGCAACCGAATATTATGATGACGGACTTGCGGTTGTAAATGGACATGCTTACAAGTCGAAAGATATGAAAACAAATAATACCAACTTTGCATTGCTGGTATCCAAGAACTTTACCAAGCCATTTAAGACTCCGATTGAGTATGGTAAGCAGATTGCACAGCTTTCCAACATGCTTTGTGATGGCAAAATTTTAGTACAGACATTTGGTGACTTTAAGCGGGGCAGAAGAACTACAGAGGAACGCCTGGCGAGAAACAATCTGATTCCAACCTTAAAGGATGCAGTGCCGGGAGATTTATCACTGGTATTTCCACATCGTATTATGGTAGATATCGAAGAAATGTTAGAGGCACTGGATAAGGTTACACCTGGTATTGCCAGTGATGAAACATTACTTTATGGTGTAGAAGTAAAATTCTATTCCAATAAAGTTGTTGTCAGCAAAGATTTTGAAACCAGCATTAAAGGTCTGCGTGCCATCGGTGATGGTGCAAGCGTAACCAGAGGATTACAGCAGGCATCTGCAAACGGAATCAGCGTGGCAAGAAGTATATTAAAGAGTCTTGAAGCATAAAAACATACCAAAGAATTGGTTTTCGAATAAGAAAAGGAAGAAAATTCATGGGACGAAAGAGTAAAATTGCCGCAGTGGTCTTAAGCATTTCCGTATTTCTTGGTGGATGCAGTCTTGGAAAAACTGACATTGTATTTACAACAGGCTTATCTGCTAATGAAGTTTTTAAGATAGAGCATGAAAAGGTATCTTTGGCAGAAGCCAAGGTATATCTTTGTAACTACCAGAATCTATATGGAAATGTCTATGGAATCGATTTGTGGGAACAGCAGTATCAGACCGATGATTTAGAGCAGTATGTGAAGGACGTTACATTATCGGAAATGACCCGGGTAATCTGCATGGACCAGCTGGCAGAGCAGAAGGAAATTACTTTAAGTAAAGAGGAAAAGATCAATCTGAAGCTGGCTGCAAAAGAATATTATGAGTCATTGAATGAAGAGGAAAAAAGTTATATGGATGTCAGTGAGGCAACCATAGAGAAACTCTATGAGAATTATGCACTGGCAAGCAAGGTGTATACATCTTTAACAACCGGTGTCAATGAGGAAGTCAGTGATGATGAAGCAAGGGTCATGGAAGCACAGCAGATTTATGTAAAGGATCAGAACCGTGCAGGAGAGGTGGCATCCAGACTGGCAAATGGAGAGGATTTCCGGACAGTAGCAGCAGATTATAATGAGGCTGCCCAGATTGATATTACCTTTGGAAGAGATGAGATGCCAAAGGAAGTAGAGGATATTGCATTTAACTTAAATGATGATGAAATATCAGAAAGCATTGCGACAGAGGATGGTTATTATTTTATCAAGTGCATCAATAAATTCAATCAGGAACTGACGGATGCAAATAAGGCTAAGATTGTTAAGAAGCGTGAGAAAGAAGCGTTTAATGACGAATATGATGCTTTTGTGGCAGACTTATCTTCGAGCCTCAATGAAAAAGCCTGGGATGAACTGGAACTTAAAACAGACGGAACCATAACTACCAACAGTTTTTTTGAAGTGCTGGATAAGTATTATCAGTTAGAAGAGTAGAACAATAGTAGAAAAAATCTACAGAATCTGCCGCTGGCAACTATAAAAGGGAATCTGATGAAATGTACCGACCCCTAAAAGTTAGACCAAAAAATCTAACGATTGGAGGTCGGTATTTTTA
>NZ_QUHG01000018.1:0-221 GCF_003479505.1 Roseburia sp. AF15-21
TTTGCCAGTAATCCGGACCTCTATTATTTAATAGGAAATGTATTGACAATCGCTGCTTCCCTGATACTGACCGGAGGAATGGCAGCAAATGCAGCAGTAAGTGCAGGAACATCCATAGGAAGGGCCGTAGTAACAGAGTATGCAAAGCAGGGACTGACGATGGCAGCCAGCAGCTATGTGGAAAAGAGCATGACAGAAGCAACCAACAGTCCACTGGCAGG
>NZ_QUHG01000018.1:231-13123 GCF_003479505.1 Roseburia sp. AF15-21
GCATGACAGAAGCAACCAACAGTCCACTGGCAGGCTTTGTAGTTGGCTCACTAACCGGAATAGCAACATATGGAACGCTCAGTGAGGCAGAGCTGGAAGTAGTAAATAACGTAAAAAGACCGCAGCAGTTGGGAAATGTAGGGGAGAGTGGTAGAAACACAGCAACGACAATAGATTATTCTTATAAATTTGATAGGGAATTAGCCAATTTTAATGATGGTTATGAAATAAGGACAACAGTAGATAAAGATTTAATATTAGTGCAGTATAGTTCTGACGCACCAGATGCATCCTTATGTTACTGGACAACGGTTGATGAAGCAAATGGAATTACAACATTGAATGATTATATGGATAAGTTGGCTTTATCAAAAGATTGGGGAAACAGAAATACTGTAAAAGTTGCGAGAATTCCTGCTGGAACGGAGGTTAAGTATGCTGTAGGAACTGCGAGAGAACAATTATTGATTGCAGACCCTAGACCAGGTGGTGGAGTTCAATATTTATTTAATCAATTTGATACAGATTGGATAACAGAGATTAGAAGTTTTTCAAATTAAAGGAGATTGCTATTATGGATAAAAGACAAGAATTATTAAAAAAATTGGAACTATTAGTACAAGAAATTGATAAAGCCAAGAAAATGGTAGATGATGAAAAAAGTCAATACTTAAATAATTATGAAAATAGAATTGAAGTCGTAATAAAAAAATTACGGGATGGTACATTACCTGCTTCTAAAGGTGGACTTATTGGTACAATGAGAGGGATTTCAGAATATGACAGTTTGGCATCTATAAAAGCGTTGTACGATGCGGCATCTGATGTGGATTTGTTTTATAGCAAAGAATGTCAAAAATGGTAATATATTATTTTAATTATGTCTCCACATAAGGACATCTGAAATCAAAACTGAACATTGTATTTTTAGACTTAAAATGCATTGTTTTCATAGCAATTGGTGCTGTGGAGATGATGTGTTTTTGCATTGAATAGCGGTATTTATATTATAAAAATCGGTCAAAAAAGCGGTAATTTAATTGGACATTTTCATCTTTTTTGCGGTAATTGAAAGGGTTGTAGTTCTGTGTATCCTAATCATTTTATCCAGACCAAAATGTCGGACAAAGTTTTCGTACAATGTAGGAAAGCCTTACAGTATCATTATTTCCGTTGATAAAGAAAAATATGCTTTCCGCAGAACTGATGTTTTGATAAAGCTGGGAAATCTCATATTCGATAGATTTGAGAAAAATGTATTAAAAATTGCCCTTCAATTTCGTTACGAGGTTTCCAGCAAAAAAATCCATTTATCTGTATCCATATCATAAACTATAGGCTTCATTGAGTTTGTTTTCCGTAACTGTCAGATGCTCAATGAAATCCGTAAGAATACCAGTGTTTTCAAGATTTAATTCGTAATTAAGTTTCACTTTCAGATGATTTATGAGCATTAGAGAAATAAAAACGCATAGGTCTCATAAACACAGACAATTACAAATAATACTGACAGTAGTTTCTATTACTGATAATAAAAACCAAATACTTTTAAGTATAATAAGTATTCCTGCATTCATACTGGTAGTAAGAAGGAAATCTTCCAGATACTTTCCCATAAGTGAAGTACCGTAGCCATAATCGGATAATCACTGCTTTTCACTGGTACGATATAATGGTTATAAGTTTGTTGATGAAGGGGGAATTTGGCATGCGGTTAGATAGTAGTTTTTATAATAAATATGTTGAGCTGTTTGACTCATATATGTGTAAAATATTTGGTACAGATATCGAAAAAACAGAAGCAATATGCAGTTTTGAAAACAGAGGTTTTTTTAGATTAGAATACAAGTATTATCCTCATAATTATAGAATTGTGATAGAAAATGATATAACACTATTTGATATATCAATTTTTGATGATGAACAAGCATCTAATTCTTTGCAGCGAATTTGTAAATTTAAAAATCATCTGAGTACAGAATGTATTGAAGAAGCAATTAATTTGCTAAAGGCTGTTTTGTTAAAAAATGAATTTAATTTTTATTTTTATAAAGATGGTAAGTTATACAGGAAGAATGCTGAGGGTATAAAAAGAGTCAAAGACATAAGGGAGTTATTAAATGGAGGAGAAAAGAGTTGTAAGTAAATATTTGGAATATAGAGAAAATGTACTGAAGTAAATTTGGAGGAGTTGATAAAATGCCATTAGAAGAGCAGTTCATTAAAAGAAATGGTGAGTTGCAACAGAAAGTAAAGGAAGAAATAGAAAAAGTAAAAGAGGGACAAAGTGAGAGAAATATAGTTCAGTTGCAAACTATATTGAGTGAACTTCAAACTAGTAGCAGACAGAAAAATATTATTTTGAGTTATCCTCGAATTATAATTGACTCATGGGATTATTCAGATTATTTAGGTATGGAGTTGGTGGAGTTGGCAGAATTATATAAAAAAATATAATCCTTGATATAGAAATATATTATTTGTATAAAAGGATCCGGATATGGGGAAATATCCCTGCGGAAGTTTCTTTGCACAAGCATATGATAGTCAAGATAGAGAAAATTTATTGAGTGGAGAAGGGGCGGATATATATATCAAAAATTGTCTGCGTATAGTAGCCAAAGGATTAGTTAGTAAATTTAGACGGTAAACAGGTACAAGTAGATGTATTAAGAATTGATTTTAATATCACGCCTCCATTTCATTGGAACGCTAAAAATCAAAAGATATGTTAAGTAGGATAATTTTTAAACGCATTGTTTCCATAGCACTTGGTGCTATGGAAGCAATGCGTTTCTTGTAGTTTACGCGAGTAGCAAGATGGCAGATTACACAAAAAAGGAAAAACTGCTTTGATGTTCAGAGAAAACTGTTTCGACTTTTATTCGACCAGATTAAATTAAGTTTAAAATGATATAGAAATTAATCATCTGCTAATTTTAGAAAAAGTATGCTGAAATGCCCGGAAAATAAGGAAAAATGAAAAATCAGGAGAGAAAAAAAGAGGAACAGATAAAGGGAAAATGAGGTCGAATATTTTTGGTTGACATTTACGAAAAAAAGAGAAAAAATCTATACGACAAAGACAAAAGAAAAGGGAGAGAGGATATGAAACGGAAGAAAGTAATAACTGTTCTTTTGTGCATTACGCTGCTGGGAACAAGCGGTTTTACCGGATATCGAATCGGTAAGATAAATGGAAACACTACATTACAGACAGGTAATACAGCAGTAGAAAGAACAGTGGAGTCACAGGGAGTGGCAGTGGTGAATCTGGATACCGGCATATCGGATGGTAATACACAAGTCTATTATGGGGAGCAGATCATAAATTTTCCAAATGATAATTTCATATATACCTCATTAGAAGATGCCAGAAATGGAATAGAAGAAGGGCGATATGGTGCTTATATTATAATTCCATCAGATTTTTCGGAAAATGTTGAAAGCTTAAATACAGTTCCGGCGGCATCGCAGTTACAGTATGCAGTCAGTGAAGATGTATCAGCAGATGCAAGAGAAGAACTTTTAGGTGATGTCCTTCAGTTTGGAGAACAACTGAACAGTCAGATGACATATATGTATCTATGTAACATAATGGATGAATTTCATGCGGCGCAGGATGAATCTGCAATGGTTATGAATAATGACATTACAGATAAAGAAGCAATACAGGGAATACAGGCATCTGATTTGGTAAGCATGGTTCCAGTTCCGGAATTAAAACAGCAGGAAGACACTACAATACCGTTAGATATTTCGGATTATACAGAGGAAAATGCGCAGTTGATTCAGGCAGTAGACAGTGCATATCGGGAAAATCTGTCAGATGCTTCTGCACAGTTAAGTGATTT
This sequence comes from Roseburia sp. AF15-21, assembly GCF_003479505.1. NCBI lineage: Bacteria > Bacillati > Bacillota > Clostridia > Lachnospirales > Lachnospiraceae > Roseburia > Roseburia sp. AF15-21. The sequence goes on from NZ_QUHG01000018.1 coordinate 4,086, forward strand.
GCGAACAGCAGGAAATGAACTGGTCAGTTCCTTAAAAGAAATATCAGAAGGCGTAGGAGAAATCAATTTACTTTCGGATGCAGACGGGCAACTTTTATATCGGGATGGGATTCGAAATCTGCAGGATACATTGCTTGCATATAACGGAGAAAAGACTGCTGAACAAAACAGCCGTCTTGCCCAGATTGCACAGATTCAAAATGTGACAGAACAACTGGATACGAATTTGCAGCAATGCATTGAAAACTATAATCAGAGAATTGAAGCAGCAGGAATACAGAACCTGAATTCCTATGGCAGAGAAATGAAGGCTCAGCTGCCGAAACTGCAATGGAAGGAAGCAGAGACAGAAGATGGAACAGTAGCATATGAACTGACCTGCAGTCAGGTAGAAGGAATGGAAGAACCGCCGGTTATTACCATTGCACTGGAACAGAATGCAATTGAAGAAAATGTAAAGAACAAGAATTATATCGACAAAATATTAAAGGCATTTCTGCTGCCGGAAGATTCAGATGGCGGGGACGGAGAAGAGGATAAAACCGGAGAAGACAAAACAGAAGAAGGCAAAACAGAAGAAGGAGAGAAAAACGAACCGGAATCAGGCGAAGGCGAAGATACTGGAGAAGAACCGGAAGCAGCGGTTACGGTAGAAAAAATATTTGAACAGTGTGATGCAGATACAGAAATCATGGAATTTCTGACAGAACAGGGGTATGCCTCTACAAAGGAATTTTTAAAGGCATATCTGGATGGAGAAGTGCCGGTTGCACAGACAGAGACGCAGCTAAAGGTAACGGGAGATGTGGATGCATTGGGAGAATATCTTAAGGCATCACTGGAACAGATTACGACAGAAGATTATACATTACCGGTATTTGAGGGAAGCTGGCAGACCGGGGATGGCAGCAGGATGGGATTTCGTGATTTGCTGAGAGACACCGGGCTTTTATGTGATGCGATGCAGACAGATGTGGCGGCACAGAAGAATGTTGATGTGGATGGCATTACGGGTCTGGTTCAGAGTGGTTGTATACAGCCATTGGCAGACCGCACAGATTTCGTGAAAAAGGAGATAGAAAATAGCCAGAAAGAAGAACAGGATGCAGTTAATTCTTATCAAAGAAGCGTAAATGGATTTCATCCAAGACAGGATACCACAGTGATGAATGACAGCGTGAGCAGCATGAGAGAAAATGCTGCACTTATGCAGCAGGAAATCAACACCAGCAATCAGTCTTATGTGGATTATGCAGATAAATTGTATCAGACTACTTCAGAAAATATATTGACATTGCAGCAGCACATGGAAGAAGCGAAAGAAACTTCCAATCAGGCAGTTACAGATGCATTGGCTTCGGCAAAGGAAGTGAAGAATACTACAAGCAGTCAGAATCAGACGGCATTGGCAGATTTTGCAGCAAAGCTTCCCTATACAAGAGTAGGAAGCATGGAATATACACAGGTATATGAATTTGTGGCACAACCAACGCAGATGCTGCAGGTCAGCGATTACCAGCGTTTAAAGGATGAGGTGGATCATACCGTATCACAGAAAAGTGTTACCGGCAGCAGGGAACAACAGAAGAGTTCACGTTGGGTGGAATATCTTTTATATGGAATATTAGGAATTCTGGCGGTGGGAATATTAGGAAGCTATGCCAGAAGTTATCACAGAAGAATCAAGGAACAGAGCAACCCGTCGAAAGACGTTGCAATATAAAGTAAAGGAGACAAAAGAAATGGCAGATGTAAACAACATCCGGATTAGTCCGGAGCAGATGGAGACAAAGGCAAATGAATTTGATGCAAGATGTGAGGAATTCCAGCAGGTAGTAAGTACCATGCGTAATATGGTTTCTACACTTTGCGATGAATGGGCAGGACAGAGCAGTCAGGCATTTTATGATCAGTTCAGTTCCTTAGAGCCTAGCTTTTCTGCAACTGCAGAATTAATTACATCCATTGCACAGCAGTTACGTGATGTATCTACATCTATGCAGAACATTGACCGTGAAATTGCCGGAAAGATTGGAGTAATGTAATAGAGAATCGGAAAGCCACATCCTGTGACTTTCCGATTCTTCTATCCCTTAAGACCATACTTTTGTCAGAAACAGGAGAAGTAAAGTGACAGATAATTCTAAAATAGAGATTAATCCTTCGGTACTGCAGAACCGGTCGCAGACCTATCAGTCGCTGACGGATGTAAACGGAGCAGATGTATTTACGGATGATTATGAAGAAAAAGTAAAAGATTACCAGCAGAAGGAACAACGCAGCTATGAGGATACAAAGGAACAGGTATTTATAAAGAAAATGGATGAAAATGCCGGAAAAGAAGAGGCTGTAAAAGAACAATTATTTTTAACAACAGGAAGTCAGCAGCTGCAGCAGCAGGCAGAAGTAACCGCATCATTGGATGCGTATTGGATTCCGGCATGCGGAATTCTGCTGGCAGTGGGAATTCTGCTGTTGCTGCAATATCGGAAGAGAAGACAGGGAAGGTGGAAGAAAAATGTTGCTCACACTTACAATTATGAATCGTGAAGGAAGCTGGCAGGAAGATATACAGGTTAATCCACAGCAGAAAATAATAGATACCATGCTTATTTTAAAGGAAGCGGGAAAACTGCCACAGGAAGAGGTACAAGAAATGAAATCTGAACGCAGGGGAAGATTTCTGGACATGAATAAGAACTATGAACAGCAGAGTATTTATGATGGAGATATTCTCTGCATACAGTAGAGGCAGACAGAGGACAGAAGAAAATAAGATACGGGAGAGAAAAGATGGAAGAAAGAATAAAGAAATCAGCATTACAGGCGGAAGGCATATTTGATTATCAGAAATTAATGTATCCGGATACAGGTCTTATTGCAGTGAAAATAGAGGAAGAAGGGGAGGAACTGCTTTTAACCTATAATCTGGAAGCACTGACACCGATGACAGAGATACGAAAAGAAGATATTACCACAAGACTGGCGGTATTGGAAAATATAGAATTACTGGCAGCATGCCGGAAATCATATTACTTTACATTAGAGCCGGAAAATCTTTATTACGACAGGAATCATCTGGTCTATGTAAAACAGAGAGATATCTGCGGGGAAGACAGAGAATATGATGAACAGAAATGGATGGAAGAATATAAAGCACTCATTGGCTATGCATTACAGAAACAGTACAGTTATGCGGATTATGTACAGGGAGGAATGCAGCTTTTAAAGGGTGGCATACTGCAAAAGGTACGGCAGGTGGAATCCGTAGAAGAGCTGGTCAGACTGTTGGAACAGCGTAAGCAGGAGATAGAGACAGAACGGTCTGTGAAAATGATTTTTCTGAACCGAAGACGGTATCGTACATTGCAGGCATCGTTTGTTGTGGTATTGCTGTTGGCAATAGTACTGGCGGTCTATGCATTGGTTGATTTCATCCGTACTGAGCCATATAAGGATGCAGTAATTGCGGCAGAAAATGCCTATATTTCCGCTGATTATGTATCCTGTGTGGATGCTATGCAGGAAATATCGGTAAAAGATATGGATATATATCAGAAATATATTCTTGCCAATTCCTATGTGAGAAGTGAGAATCTGACACAGCAGCAGAAAGAGAATATTATAAGCAATCTTTCTTTAAAGGAGACGCCAGCCAGATTGGAGTACTGGATATATCTTGGAAGAAATGACATTTCAGAGGCAATTGATATTGCCATGCAGCAGTCCGATGATGAAATGCTGCTTTATGCTTATATGAAACAGAAATCCATGATAGAGACAGACAGCAGTCTCAGTGGAGAAGAGAAAACACAGGAGCTGGAGAAAATTGCACAGAAGATGCAGCCATTGATGGAAAAATACGATACCGAGGAAGAATAGCATGAAGAGAAGCTTTCAGAGAACAGAGAATTTTACAATAGACGGAAAAAATGGAAATCTTGGAATTGAAGGATTTCCGGCAAGGCTATGGGTCAGGAATGATGAGGTAACAATAGAAGGTTATGAGAACATATACTGGAACGGAAGGGAAGCCGCCTGTAAAGGAAAGATAAACAATGGAGATGAATTAAGCTTTTCCCGGGGAAAAATTATCTTCCTGGAAAAAAGTGTACAGGTGGAATGCGAAGATACGGTGAATATCAATACCGATGGATTATTGGAACTGGAAGAAAAAGAAATTCCATTTGAAGGATATCCGAAGTATAAACGTTCTCCTCGAATCATTAAAAGAATACCGGATTTGGAAATTAGTCTGACCAGCCCAAAAGAACAGCAGAATGGAAAGAAAGAGAGTCTGGTACAACTTATTGTGCCGCCTCTTGTGATGCTGTGTGTGACAGTAGGAATCAGTATTTTAATGAAGCGTGGTTTATATGTGCTGATGTCAGCAGCAGGCACAGTGATGACAACAATATTTACGGTGGTTAAATATATAACAGACCGTAAGGAAGGTCAGGAGAATAAAAGGCTCCGGGAGAAAACATATCGGGAATATCTGTTAAAGAAAAGAAAGGAAATATATGCAGCATATCAGAATGAAGAAGAGGCAAATCACTATAATTATCCGGAGGTAAAGGAGCTTGCCCGGATGGTTGGGCAGTACAGTCCAAGAATCTATGAGAGAAGCTCTAATGATGATGATTTCCTGAATGTATCTTTGGGACAGGTAATGGCAGATTGTCATTTCCGTATTCGCCTTTCTACGGATGAATTAAAGGATAAACCGGATGAGCTGGAACTGGAAGCACAGGAATTGAAGCGGGAATTTTCAAAGATGAAACAGCCTGTTGTAGTAGATTTAAAGAAAGCACATCTGGGACTGGTGGGAGAGAAAAGCGTTATTCATGAGCAATTGAAATTACTTGTGGCGCAGCTTACTTTTTTTCAGAGTTATCATGACCTTGAAATCGTAACAATTTATAATAACAGATTTGATGCTGATTTCCAGTGGATGCGTTGGTATCCACATTTACGGATACATGCGGTAAATGTAGTGGGAACTGTAAATTCAGAGCGGAAGAGAGACCAGATTCTTGGAAGCCTGCATCAGATGATTAAGAACCGGAAAAACAAATTAGAAGAAAGTAAGAAGGAAAGCCGTTTTCTGCCGCATCTTATATTTATTATAGATGAGCCAAAGTTAATTATGGACCATTCTATTATGGAATATCTGGATAAAGAAGGGGATAACCTTGGATTTTCTATTATTTACACCACAAATATGAGAGCAAATCTGCCTGAGAATATCGGTACAATAGTTATGCTTCATAATTCCGGTCAGGCAACACTTCTGATGGAAGAGAAGGAAGAGAAAAATCTTTCCTTTGAATTGTCAGATACCAGCGGTATAAATTTGGAATGGATGGCAAGAAATTTAAGTACACTGGAGCATATGCAGGGAATCAGTGCACAGATACCGGAGAGTATTACATTTTTTGAAATGTATCAGGTGGAGCATCCGGAGGAACTGGATATTGCAAAACGATGGAAGAAAAATCATGCAGCAAAGTCCCTGGCTGTTCCGCTTGGGGTAAGAGCCAAGGAAGATTATGTCAATCTTAATCTGCATGAAAAAGCCCATGGTCCCCATGGACTTGTAGCAGGAACGACAGGTTCCGGTAAATCGGAAATTATCCAGTCTTATATACTGTCTCTGGCAGTCAATTATCATCCGTATGAGGTGGCATTTTTACTGATTGATTATAAAGGTGGTGGAATGGCAGGATTATTCCGGAATCTGCCGCATCTGCTGGGAACAATCACCAATCTGGATGGAGCACAGAGTATGCGTGCCATGGCATCAATTAAGAGTGAACTGGCAAGAAGACAGAAAATATTCAGCAGCTATGATGTGAATCATATCAATGCATATCATAAGCTGTTCCAGAATGGAGAGGCAAAGGAACCACTGCCGCATTTATTCATTATCAGTGATGAGTTTGCAGAGCTGAAAAAGGAACAGCCGGATTTTATGACGGAACTGGTATCGGCGGCGCGAATCGGACGAAGCCTTGGTGTGCATCTGATACTGGCAACACAGAAACCAACCGGAGTTGTAGATGACCAGATCTGGACAAACTCCAAGTTTAAACTGGCACTTATGGTACAGAATGAGGCAGACAGTAAAGAAATATTAAAGACACCGGATGCCGCCAATATTACAATCCCCGGAAGAGCTTATCTTCAGGTTGGAAATAATGAAATCTATGAATTATTCCAGTCGGCATGGAGTGGAGCTTCTTATGTAAGTGAAAAGGAAGAGGAAAAAGTAGATGACAGAGTTTATCTGGTGAATGACCTTGGACAGGGTGAACTGATAAATGAAGATTTAAGTGATGAACATGCTTCCGGCGGCAATATGATGACGCAGCTGGATGCTACGGTAGATTATATCCACAGAGTATATGAGGCAATGGATACCGTGGAAGTAAAACGGCCGTGGATGCCACCGTTGCCGGAACAGATTGTATCGGACCAGCAGGCAGAGAAAGGAAATGCATTAAATCTGATTGCACGGATTGGAAAGATAGATATTCCGGAAGAACAGCAGCAGGTGGAGTACCAGCTTGATTTTGCCACAGACGGAAATCTCTTATATATTGCTTCCGCAGGTTATGGAAAAACAGCATTTCTTACAACCGTGTTGTTGTCACTGGCAATGCATAACCGGGTAGAGAATCTGAACTTCTATATATTGGATTTTGGAAACAGTGGATTGATTCCATTGAACCGCCTGCATCATACGGCAGACTATATCAGTTTTGATGATACAGAACGATTCCGTAAATTCTGCAATCTTATACAGGCAGAGATAAAACGGCGTAAAAAATTACTGGCAGAACGGATGGTACAGAATTTTGAAGTATACAATCAGGTGGCAGAAAAGACATTAAAAGCAATAGTAATTGCTATTGACAATTATGATGTGGTCAAAGAACTGGGATATGAAGCGGAAGAATTTTTCCAGAAATTATCCAGAGATGGTACCGGACTTGGCATATATATGGCAGCAACAGCAACACGAAGTAATGCCATGAAGTATTCTACATATAACAATTTTAAGAATAAAGTGGCAGGTTATCTTTTCGATGAATCAGACTTGCATGTAATTGTGGGACGAAGTTCTTATTCACAGTCAGAGATAAAGGGACGGACACTTATAAAATACAATGGACTGGTAAGTGTCATGCAGGTCTATGTCATGACTGCATTTACAGATGAACTGGAGTATAACCAGGGTATAGAAGCCTGTATTGAGCAGATAAATGCATGCTATCCGGATACTGTAGCACCGAGAATCCCGGTATTGCCGGATGAGTTAAATATCAGAACATTTATGGAAATGATAAAGAAACAGCATACAGCAGAAGAAAACGCTGCAGAGAAGGCAATCTGGCTGGGACTGAATAAAGAGAGTGTATTGCCGGAATGTATTCCGGCAGGTCTTACAACACCATTTGTAATTCTGGGTGAGACTGCAAGAGGAAAGACGAATGCATTAAAGGTTATTTTAGAACAGATAACAGGAAGAGGAAAAGTATATTTATTAGACTCGAAAGATATGGAACTATATCATTACAGGTCCGGAGATGAGATTCATTATATCGGAGCAGATGGAATAGATGCGTTTCTTATGGAACTGGGGGGACTGGTGACTGCACGAAATCAGCAGCTGCAGCAGAAGATGAAGGAACATCCGGAACAGTTACCACGCCGTCTGGTTCAGGAACTGGATGCATGTTATGTCGTGGTAGATGAGTGGGATGACTTTGTAGAGGCAACGAAATTAAAAGCTGTATTGTTGGCACCGATATTGAGTGGGGCATTGTCCAGTGGAATCCGATTTATTCTTACAGCCAATTCCGGTAAATTAAAAGGATTTGATGAGATTACCAAATTTGCAAAAGCAACTACGGATGGTCTGCTGGTGGGCAACCCTGGTTCTACAGGAATTTTTGGAACAGTTGCAGCAAAGGAATTGCCGCAGTTAAGTGATGGTCTGCTTTTCCATAATGGAGCATATGTGCGTATCCGCATACCGAAATGTGAAGACAGAGAAGAATAAAGAAAAATAAGCAGGAGGATAAAAAGATGGAACAGGAAAATATAGAGTTTTTGCCGTTAGGAAGTATTGTGCAGCTTAAAGGTGGCGTAAAGAAAATTATGATTATAGCAAGAGGTGCATTTGCAGTAGTCAAAGGTGAAAAAAGATATTTTGATTATGGAGCGTGTACCTATCCGGAAGGGGTTATAGGAGATGCACTGTTATATTTTCAGCATAAGGATATTCAGAAAATAGTATATCGCGGTTATGAGGATGAAGACGAGAAGCTGATGCAGGAAAATATTAAAAACAATCTGAGTGTGCTGCAGGAGCAGCTGCTGAAGAAAGAACAGGAAGCATAAGAAGGCGTCGGAGAGATGAGGAGGAAAGGATAAATGTCGAAGACGAAGAAAAGCTCTTCCGGCAGTAAAGGAAGTTCAACAACAAAGAAGAGTACAACCAGTACAGCGGAGATTAATCAGGTAAAACAGCAGTTAAACACAGTAAAGAGCAGTTTGCAGTTAGAAAGCAGCAGTCTGGCTCCCATGGAGGGGACACTTAATACATTAAAGGAACTGAAAACGAGACTTGAGACAGCCATAGATACGCTGAGAAACCAGAAGGATGGTATTGAGGATAAATATACATTAGACAGTGGCTGGCGTGGAGATTTATATAATGCATCAATTTCTGCCTCCAGTGCATTGAAAACAGAATACGGAAATGTCTGTACCAATCTGGGATATGATCTGGATGCACTTTGTGATGAGATTACAAGAAGAGAGAATGAAATCTACAATAAGAATGAGTATATCGGCAAGCTGCAGAGCAGTTGGAACAGTCTTTGCAACTGGCTGGAAAAACATACTAATTAGGAGGGCATCATTATGCTGATAAAATTAGATACCAATGTTTATACATCAAAGGTACATTCTTTTTCGACGGTATCCGGTGAGGTAGAAGGAAAGCAGCTTACAGTTCCGGATTTAAA
>NZ_QUHG01000019.1:0-10743 GCF_003479505.1 Roseburia sp. AF15-21
CTCTGATAATAACTCATCAGACCAATTAACTGTGAAAAGCCTGCCCGGTACGCTGTCATAGCATCCATTGATACATTTAAATCCGGAACTGTAAGCTGTTTTCCTTCTACCTCACCGGATACCGTTGAAAAAGAATGTACCTTGGATGCATAAACATTGGTATCTAATTTTATCAGCCTGATAATTAGTTACTGATATAGCAGGACTTCCTGTTCTTGCTATCAAAATAGACCTTATAAACTCCAGCATAGAGTCCATATTCTGTGTGTCATTTTGATTTCATCAAACAATAGTTCTGTGTAAGAATGAAAACACCAACTTGAAACAAGTCAGTAAAATCAATGTTTTACAGTACCTTAGAAATAAAATGTCAGACAAATCCTTTTGTATACCTGAGGGCAAATTTCGCCATAAGGAGTCCTTTCCCCTTTAGGTAAATGACAAAAAGCTATTATTAATCTCTGTATGTCATTCACTTCGTGAACAGACAGAGAGTAAAATAGCTTTTTGAGTTAAGGGTTTTGGAGTCCTAAAGTATAACCATAATTAAATTTATATATTTTATTCAACTACATCTTCACCATATACACCATCATTTTGATATTGCAAAATAAGATTATACATTTCTTCAACATCTAATTGGCATAACTCCGCCTCTTCATTTGTAATTTCAATTCTTTTTTTCTTTATCATATGCGCTCCTGCATCATACTGAAGATAATATTGCCCTTTGTTTTCCAGTAGACTAATACCCTCATCTTCTATAATTAACTTCATTTTAAAGCACCTCTATTCAAATAAATGTTTATATGTATATGTTCCTTCTTTCGCCGGATTAATAACTGCTTCTTTTATTCCACCACTTGTATAGCCGCCTGGTTCCCAGTATTCCGGCCATGCACCTAATTCATTGCCAGATGGAAGTCTTAAACTAGATGTGTCCTGAATTGTCACTATAACAGGATTACTTCCTAAATATCCTTTGTCTAATCCCAAAACACTTTCTATTTTAGCCACATCCCCATCTGCGTTTCGAATTATTTCACTTAGTTCATCCCCAGACATTACAAATGTACCACCTTTACCACCAATTGTTCCTGATGGCTCACTTGGCATTATTTTTACCGCACCACTTTTCTTGAATGAATTTAGATGATTATTAATATATTCCTCACTCAAATAAGTTTCTGGTAATGGTTTCTGTCCCTTTGGTGTGCCTTTTATTTTTTCTACTTGTTCAAGTGACAATCCCTCTTCTCTAAGTTTACTCCACGATGAATATTGCTTTCCATCCTCAAATGACATATTACCTAAGTTCGAATATCTACCACCCTTTACAGCCGAACCCACATCCGCATCATTTAATACTGCGCCACCGTCAGTTCCCACATCTCCAAGCTTCGGTTTCGCCAGTTTCTTCGCTCCTGCTTCAATTCCATTCAGACCTTTCGCAGTTGCCATACTTGCTGCCATACCTGCTATCATTCCTGCGGTCTGGTTTCCGGTTAAATCCGTCGTATACTTCTGGGCTCCTGCACCTGCAGTTGCAATAATACATGCCACCCCAACACCAACCAATACGACTCCGGCAACGGTCTTCCACACTCCCTGCGTCTCACGTTCTTCCGCTGCATCCTTTAGGTTCTGTTCCGCTTCACAGATTGCATCATATACATCTTTATTGTCTTCATGCTGCTGATAAAACAATTCACTGATATTGGCAAGTGCATACACGTCCTTATCTGTATAAAAGCTGTTGCTTTCATAATTTGCAATTGTTCCCTGGTTCAACCCTACTTTTGCAATACAGCTGTTCAGGCTCGAAATTAATAAGTCTACAGAATTCTCCAGCGCTGTTACGGTACTACTTTCCTGATTTTGGATTGTTGTAATAAAATTCAATAGCTCCTGATCCAACTGCTCATGTAAACCAATTATTTTATAACTTGTTTTTCCTCATCAAGCTTTACTATATTTGAATTTAACCATCCCTCATATGCATATTTGTCAACTCGATCCAACTTCAGCTTTTCCCCTATCTTGCAGTCATTTGTACTAACCAAATATTCTCCGTTTTTTTCCTTTATAATTGAAACCCTCTCTTCATTCACCTTTCCATAAGTTGCAATTTTGTAAATTTCATCTACATCTGATATATTCACTAATTTACTGTATACTCCTGTATTATATTTATCTTTAAATGTACAATCAGTTTTCTTTAGATCTGATGTTATAATAATATAATTACCATCAGCATCTCTTGAAAATTTATATTCATTTCCTTTATAATAAGCATATTTTCCATTTTTTATCATTTTTTCACCTCTCTGAAATGTTCGCCATCAAAAATAGCTACGATAGAATCTTCTGAATCAATTACCCTATGCAATTCAGCACCTTCTATTGGTTCCAGGTTACCATCAACTGTCCATTCTGGAATAACTTCTCCATTCCTTGCACCTGTAAATCCATTACGTGTACATGGGGCAGGGTCTGTATTTCCCCCACCAAATTCTGTTCCATACGGTATTCCAATCCTATCCACATCATCCGTCATAAATTTAATATAACCATATGCATTTCCACCTTCTGGATATGGTCTAATATCACTATTTATTGTATAGTCTAATCTTGATGATTCTACAACATTATCATAACCATGAATATGTGAAACATCATCATATCTTGCTATATAGCCTCTGATAGTACTATATCCGTCATCTCCTATGTATTTTCCTATATCCTCAAAGGGAATAGTTTTTTGAATCACTGTATTACTATCAATCTTAGGCACTGCTTCTCTTATATTTTTTAATTTTCCAATTTGTTCTGCTGACAATTCATTTACATCTGCTAAACGAAGTGTATTAAACTCATCTAATGTCAAACTTTCATTAGCTAACACAGATTTTAAATTATTTCTTGCAAACGCTGAACCTCCGCCGTCTCCAACATCTCCAAGCTTCGGTTTCGCCAGTTTCTTCGCTCCTGCTTCAATTCCATTCAGTCCTTTCGCAGTTGCCATACTTGCTGCCATACCTGCTAACATTCCTGCGGTCTGGTTTCCAGTTAAATCCGTCGTATACTTCTGGGCTCCTGCACCTGCTGCTGTTGCAATTCCTTCTTTTGCAACGATTGTTGCTCCACTTCGAAATGTCAGGTTTCCTGCTGAGGCCGCCTGACCGATTGGAATCATTGCGGATGCTGCAAATGCAAAGACACTTTCTGTCAGATAATATGCTTCCTCATTTCCTTGGAATACCACATATTTTAAGTCATTTACTGCGGTACTGTCAATATCTCCGATGCTTCCATAATAAATATCCTGGGCACCTTCCGCAGAATCTGCGACTCCAAAAATAGTCGTTCCGGTTCCAACAATACCCTCTGCGGCTGCAACAATTGGTGTTGCTGTTCCCCATGATGCGACTATACATACTCCGCCTACTACAAGCAAACCCACTCCGGCAACGGTCTTCCACACTCCCTGCGTCTCACGTTCTTCCGCTGCATCCTTTAGGTTCTGTTCCGCTTCACAGATTGCATCATATACATCTTTATTGTCTTCATGCTGCTGATAAAACAATTCACTGATATTGGCAAGTGCATACACGTCCTTATCTGTATAAAAGCTGTTGCTTTCATAACTTGCAATTGCAGCTGTGTTCAATCCGATTTTTGCAATACAGGTATTCAGACTCGATAGTAACAATTCCACGGAATTCTCCAGTGCTGTCACGGTACTGCTCTCATGGTTCTGAACTTCTGTGATAAGATTTAATAATTCCTGATCCAACTGCTCATGTAGTTCTATCGTTCGTATAGGTGTACTGATTAAATTTCTTATCCTAGGTCTTAAAATTATTCAAGATATCAGAATAAGGCATTTTCTTAACAATTAGTTGGCTTGTCTTGATTTTGGTATGCCACTTTAAGAAAATATGATGTTATGAATATTTGTTAAACTCGTAACGAAATCTCTTCTTGTAATTTTTTATCATTCACAGAAATTGGCTATCTCACAGCGTCTATAAGCATTTTAGCAAACAATAGTTCTGTGGAAGGGTGAAAATTCCCAGCTTGCAACAGGTTAGTAAAATCAATACCTCACAATATCTTCAATATAAATTGTCGGACAAATCCTTTTGTATACCTGAGGGCAAATTTCGCCATAAGGAGTCCTTTCCCCTTTAGGTAAATGACAAAAAGCTATTATTAATCTCTGTATGTCATTCACTTCGTGAACAGACAGAGATTAAAGTAGCTTTTTGAGTTAGGGATTTTTGAAGTCCTAAAGTATAACCATAATTAAATTAATCTCTTTCATAAAATGGTTTGTATTCTCTAATTGCATTCTTTCCAAAATCCGAATCCGCTGAAACCATATCAAGCATCTTATCTCTTAAAAATCTAATGCAAAATTTTCCAACTCTTGGGTATAGACTATTAGGTTCTTCTTTTGAATCCAATATTAGTAAATAGCTTCCTTCTTCACCCCTTACCATCCATAATAAAAACGCCTTATCAACACTCTTTTCTTTATCAAAATATACACATAGCTCATTTATCAATTCAGTTGGGTATTCAGCTGGAATGCCTATAAACACCTGTTCTTCTTTTTTAATTATACAATCATTTTCCATTCCATCAAGCATTGGAAGCGTAATCACAATATTGGCACCGAAAGGATTTATTACCATTCCTGTATATACATCTCTCGATTCTTTCATAATGTTTTGAAAATCCTTATAACCAAAAATAACTGTTTGCTGTTCTTTTGAGGAATTCCATTTATATAATTCTTCCCAATCAGTAAATGCAATTAAAAACTTATTACCTTTTGTATCTTCTAAATGCTTTATAGATATTGAAGACCCTTCACCTACAACTATTTCATTACCATCTTTCGAACTGTTTTGTAAATGAATATCTGCAGGGCATAGTAATTTAGCTTGTGCAAATTCTGTAAAAAATTTCTGTTGTGTTGCATTATTGTTACTTAATCCTTCAATTGCCTCGACTAATTTAAGATTACTAATTGGTTCTTTAATATTCATTTTTCCCTATCTCCTTCTGGTGATATATTCCATCAGCAAACTTACGAACAAAACCTTTTGCTGGAAAATCAGGATATTTAATTTCCCATAGACATCCACAACACTTACACTTGTACCATTTATCTGCTTTCCACTCAAATCCATCACAATATGGCTTTCCTACTGGTACTTCTGAAAATATATCTTCTTTTACCTGTTCTTCAAAAAACAATTTAATATCTTCATATAATTTATATGAATTAATAACACTTCCTATTCGTTCACTACATTCACATTTTATCATTTAAACCACCCCGCTTCCACTTTTGGGATATATACTTGATTTCCACCTCCTGGCAATGTTCCTATCACATTTCCAAGACTATCATATATATTTTGTGGTGCCGCTATACCTTCATAAATTGTGGTTCCTTTTGGAACAACAACCTTGGTAATATTTTCTGTTGTATTTCCCCACGAAGGATTTAATGCTAAATCCAATTGTGATTGCAATCCTCCTCCTTGAGGCGTTCTTGATACATATGAACCAACCTCTCCTGCTTTACCACCACTTACTCTATACATAACTGTATCTTCTGTCAACGTTGTTTTTGTAAATGTTGCACCATTAAAAGATTCTGCTACTTCTTGACTAATTTCATTACAAGGTTTGATTGGTGAATACTTTACTGTCTTACTTCCACCCTCTCCTACATTTCCCAACTGCTGCGGTCTTTTTACGTTATTTACTACTTCCAGCTCTGCCTCACTGAGCGTTCCATATGTTGCCATTCCGGTTAGTGATCCAACTACAAAGCCTGCCAGTGGACTGTTGGTTGCTTCTGTCATGCTCTTTTCCACATAACTGCTGGTTGCCACCGTCAGTCCCTGCTTTGCATACTCTGTTACTACTGCCCTTCCTATGGATGTTCCTGCACTTACTGCTGCATTTGCTGCCATTCCTCCGGTCAGTATCATAGAAGCTGAGATTGTCAACGCATTTCCTATTAAATAATAGAGTTCCGGATTGCTGGCAAATAATGTATCACGGATTGGATTAACCGATACCATTCTTGGGTCTCCTATTACTCCTGCATAAACATCCTGACTACCTTCTATAGCATTCGCACAACCATATGCAGTTGTGCCTAATCCAATTGCTACAACTCCAACGGTTGTCACCAGTGGAAGTGCCATACCACAGGTTGCTACGACAAGCATTCCTCCCAGAATCATGGTTCCGACTCCGACAAGTGTTTTCACAATGCTTTCTTCTGTTCTCAGCCGGATAGATTCCTGCCACTGCTGTTGCTGCAGTTCATAGAACTCCTCACAGGAGTTTGCCCTGTCCTTCACCTGTTCGAGATATGTACTTAACATTCCATCCATCATCTGTGCCAGTTGAAAAGTCTCTGTTGCATTCACAACCGATGCATCATATGCACTGATTGTAGCACTACTGCCACCTAACTGGCGACCAATAATACGGCGAAGATAGCCTGCCATCATATCGATGGGATACATATCTGCATGGCTGTGTGCCTCTTCATATTCCCCTATCTGTGTGCGGACATTCTGCACTCCGGCAAGCGCATTGTCAAAGCAGCTTTCCATACAGGTTGTAGAAAATCTGCCCACATCAAGATAAGCAGATAGTTCTCTCTCAATATCCGCCACTTCCTCTGCTACCACATCAAAGTCTGATCTTGCTCCCTGAATGTTCTCCTCCTGTCCCTCCATGCATCTCCGACATGATAGCAATCTCTACAATACTCTTCTTACCGCATCTATCTGTTCTATCCACCAGTCAATCTGTGCCAGAATCAGTTCCCGAATGCTGGTAATTTCTTCATATTTTACCTGAAATCCCATAACTTTCTCCACTCTCCCTATTTTGTCTTTATCATTTTCATCAAAGAAGCTTCTGCATCAACCAGTTCATCACGCAGTGTGAAAAGCTTCCCGACATCCTGCGTCAGGAGGCTCTAATAATAACTCATCAGACCAATTAACTGTGAAAAGCCCGCCCGGTACGCTGTCATGGCGTCCATTGATACATTTAAATTCGGAACTGTAAGCTATTTTCCTTCTACCTCACCGGATACCGTTGAAAAAGAATTTACCTTTGATGTATAAACATTGGTATCTAATTTTATCAGCATAATGATGCCATTCCTATTCTGTAAATGTTATTCCTGTTACTATTTCTTACACTTATATGCACATTAATATGCCTTACTACCTCCACCATTCGATTGTGTACCAAATAAAATTTAATTCGTTTTTAAATACCGCTGCTATTTCGTTTTTTATTTCGTTATTTTTCTAAGTCAGCAACCACCAGTTCAACTGATGGTTTGTTATAAGCCCTCCAAAGAGCTATGTTACCGCTCGCCCAAAAGGGCGGTGTCGCAATCATTTTTACTGGTCCGCTATAAAGCGGTACTTCTTGAATCTTCTTTTCTCGATTCCTCTGCTTGCTCTTTTATATATTTTTGTACTGCTTCGTCTGTGATATTACCGATTGTTTCTACATAATATCCTATTTATTTTTTTGCAACTTAAAATTCTCAAAAGTTATTTTACAATTATCACAAAGTGGATCATATTCTTCACTCCAAAATTTCTTGTATTTAAAAATATATTATCAATATCGGCTCCACCTAACAATGCATTATTAGTTGCAAATACTTCTGCACAGTTATTAACTAGCTTTTCACCTAGAAAATTAATCACCTTACCAATAAAGTAACTTTCTTATTTCATCCGATGTTCTTAATAATCTTTTCCATTCTTCAACTGTTCTTACCGCTTCTACACTAAGCAACTCTACATTTTTTTCTAATTGTATAAATGAATTTCTTAACTCTATGCTTTTTTCTAGTATATCATCATTAATCATACCTTCATCCAAAAGAAGATTTAATGTATCTTCATGTAGAAAACTAATCGCATCTATCGAAAATTCCTCAAATAGATTATGTTTAATTGTATCATCACTTTCTGTCAACAAATAACTTCCACATTCTTGAATTGTTTTTTTAAAGTTTTCATATCTTTCTTCTAATGAAATTATCATCTCAATACCTCTAATCATAAATTATAGTTGCTCTATCACCTTTCAGCGGGATATAAGTTTCAGGATTTACTACCTTTATTTTTCCAGTAGCCCCAGATGATATTCCATAATATGAACCTCCATGTTTGCCTCCGCCTGGATGATAAAATATAGAAACATCACCATTCATTAATTTCCAACCGCCACCATTGCTTCCATATACACCTCTTGTCCAATCATTTCCAAGAACCTTCTGCAATTCATCAGCAATATCCTTTCAAACGTGTTGGATCCCTAAAAATATCATCAACAGAATTAATATTCCAATGTACATTATCTGCACCATACTTTTCCTTTAAATATTCATTCCATTCAGCCCCACTTCTAGGTATTTCATTATCAAAATTAGTCTTTCTACCACTCTCCCCTACATTCCCCAGCTGCTGTTTTCTAAGTTCCAACAGCTCCTCCGGGTTTACTTTCTTTAATGCAAGTGCTTCGTCTACCTTTCCGATTCCTCTTATTTCTGCCTCTGTGAGCCCTTCCTTGCTTCCATTCTCAAGAAAATCAAGATATTTCTGGGCATCTTCCTTTGACATGCAGGATGCTGATTATTTGAAGTTTACACAGCAAGAGCAGGAACTATATTCCGTTGTGATTTCAGATATTCTTATACGAAGTCAATATTAAATATAGTCTTTCATAATGTTCCAAACTCTTTTTACTTCGTCATTATATTTCTCATTCAACTGATTTTTTAATTGAACATCTGCATCATAAATGATGAAATCGCCTAACCCACCTCTCGCAACTGCAAAAACTCTTCATTTCCTATCATTCTTCTATTTCCAATCTATTGTAATGTTCATTTTTTAATTCTCGAACTTTATCACACCACTCACTATCAAGGAGACCAAAATTACAATATAATTCCAGATAAGCAAAACGCATCGTTCTCATAATATCAATCTTTCCTGAAAACAATGCGTTTTAACCTTAACATCTACCTTTACTTTTTTCCCTCGCTTATAGCTTTTGCCCATTGATTTTCTATTTTCTTATATTGACTCAAATTAACATCTTTTGATTGAGATACTATATTATCCAAATTTGGTGAACCGCCAAACCTATCTCCAGCCTTGCGTAGCACCTTCGATACTTCATTTCATTTTTCCTTTACATTTTTTACATATCATTTTCTAATTGCCTGTCTATTATAACCATCTGAATTTTATATTAATCAAGTTTTCTGATAGTTTTGTTACTTATAAAACCATTTTCATCTATAACGACTCTATCTCTATTGGTAATCCTAACTCCTGACTTTTCTCTAAGGCATGTTTAAACAATGTTAAAAAATCTTCACCATCACTCGTCACAAAATAATTTGATAAATCAGTTATGTCCTTACTAATATTATCGCCCCATGGTGGCAGTTTTTTAATATCATCTATATCCCAAATTACTTTATTAGGTGATATTTTCCTTAATTCTTCTTTAATTGTATTCAATTCTATTAACGCTTTACTTACATTTTCACTCTCAAGACTTCCCTGATACAATTGATTCATTATCAGCGGAAATCTACTTCCCCAACTATTATTCTCTAAATTTACAGCAACTGTCGAAAAAAAACAATGTAAAAAATCTCCACTACCTATTTGATACCATAAAAAACCAACTTTAAATCCAACTGCCATATCATATACTCCTTTAACTTTCCTTAAATCTCACTTTTATTCCATTACTTGTTCGTTCCACAATATCATTATATAAAGCATTAAGATTATTTTGCGATATATTTTGACCTCGTATATCAATTAATACTGACTGTTCTGTTCCCTCTGGTAAATTACCTATTCTTTGATAATATTGTTTTTCAATATTTCTTGCCAAGTTGCTTCTACCAGATGCAGTTTCAATTTGATAATTCTTTACATCTATACTGAATCCATCCTTATACAAGTCCGGTCTAACACTTCCTTTTGTTCCATATGGAACTTCCTTTCCCTTTATGAATGATTTTTGTTCTAAATAATCTGGGAAATCTTTTGCTGCATCTAATTCAGCTTGTCTCCAAGATGGTCTCTTTGTTAAAGAAGTACCACTCTCCCCAACATTTCCCAACTGCTGCGGTCTTTTTACATTATTTACTACTTCCAGCTCTGTCTCACTGAGCGTTCCATATGTTGCCATTCCGGTTAGTGATCCAACTACAAAGCCTGCCAGTGGACTGTTGGTTGCTTCTGTCATTCTCTTGTCCACATAGCTGCTCGCTGCCACCGTCAGTCCCTGCTTTGCATACTCTGTTACTACTGCCCTGCCGATGGATGTTCCTGCACTTACTGCTGCATTTGCTGCCATTCCTCCGGTCAGTATCAGGGAAGCAGCGATTGTTAATACATTTCCTATTAAATAATAGAGGTCCGGATTACTGGCAAATACTGTATCACGGATTGGATTAACCGATACCATTCTTGGGTCTCCTGTTACTCCTGCATAAACATCCTGACCACCTTCTACTGTATTTGAAAAGCCATATGCTGCTGTTCCTGCGCCAATTGCCATTACTCCTACTGTAGCCACTAAAGGAAGTGCCATACCACAGGTTGCTACGACAAGCATTCCTCCCAGAATCATGGTTCCGAC